>NZ_JBFUHK010000009.1:0-143317 GCF_056402435.1 Rahnella sp. P4_A8
GGGGTTTAACTTCCAGCGTCTGAGTGACAGGGAATGCCTGCGCATTGCGAGGTAATTGCTGGTAGTAAGCACTCCAGGTCTGCTGATCAGGTTGCGTCCACACCGCAGAGTGTAAACGCGCCATCAGCACCGGATCGCTCAGCAGAATCAGACGATCCGCCTTGCCCAGATCCTTAGGACCGGTTTTCAGCGCATGCTCCAGGTGGGCACRACGGCCGTTTTCTACCGTTTCACGCAACAGGTGACGGGATGTTGCCATCGCCGTTGCCAGTGCGTTGAAGCCCGGATCGAAGACCGCATGCATAAAGCCATTTTGCAGCTTACGCGAACGGTTCAGCGCCAGATATTCCTCGGTAGCCACCAGTTCACGCGGAGGATCATATTCTTCCGGGATCAGGAACAGCTTGGCCTTCTTACTCTTAATCCCCAGCGTTGCACGGCTCGACAGCACAGAGACGATTGGCGACAGGATCAGGGAGAAGACGATTGGCGCAAGCCACCACAGGAAACGCAAGTCCAGCCACGCCATACCGGCAGCCCAGACCGCACCCAGCAACAACTGAGAACCATGGCGTTTAAAGGCTTCGCCCCACGGAGTATCGTCGTCATCACGCTGCGGTGAGTTCCAGACCACTTCCCAACCCAGGAACGCGCTGACCACGAAGACGGTGTGGAACAACATACGTACCGGCGCCAGTAATACTGAGAACAGCATTTCGAGGAACATGGAAATCAGCAGTCGGAATGCACCACCAAACTGTTTCGCCCCCTTCGCCCAAATCAGCACGATACTCAGCAGTTTTGGCAGGAACAGCAACACCATGGTGGTCGAGAACAAGGCTATCGCCAGTTCAGGACGCCACTGCGGCCACACAGGGAACAGCTGACGGGGTTGCAGGAAATACTGCGGTTCCATCAGCGTGTGCACGACCTGCAATGCGGTAGACAAAGCCAGGAACGTAAACCATAACGGCGCGGACAGATAAGACATCACGCCGGTCAGGAACACCGCACGGTGAACCGGATGCATCCCTTTCACCAGAAACAGGCGGAAGTTCATCAGGTTACCGTGGCACCAGCGACGGTCGCGTTTCAGCTCGTCGAGCAGGTTCGGTGGCAACTCTTCATAACTGCCCGGCAGATCATAAGCAATCCACACGCCCCAGCCCGCACGACGCATCAATGCCGCTTCCACAAAGTCATGAGACATAATGGAACCGGCGAAGGAGCCTTCACCGGGCAATGGTGCAAGCGCACAATGCTCAATGAACGGTTTCACACGGATAATGGCGTTATGGCCCCAGTAGTGGGATTCGCCCAACTGCCAGAAATGGAGACCGGCGGTAAACAACGGACCGTAAACACGGGTCGCAAACTGCTGGCAACGTGCATACAGCGTATCCATGCCTGACGCTTTTGGCGCAGACTGGATAATACCGGCGTTCGGGTTGGCATCCATCAGACGGGCCAGGCCGGTCAGACATTCGCCACTCATGACGCTGTCAGCATCGAGAATAACCATATAGGCATATTCCCCGCCCCAGCGACGGCACCAGTCATCAATGTTACCGCTTTTACGTTTCACACGACGACGACGACGGCGATAGAAAATACGTCCGTGACCTTCAACGTCGCGGCACACTTCCATCCAGGCTTTTTGTTCCGCTACGCAGATATCCGGATCGTAACTGTCGCTCAGCACGTAGATATCAAACTGATCCAAATCACCTGTCGCTTTAACAGATTCATACGTTGCACGCAGACCCGCGAAAACGCGCTCCACGTCTTCGTTACAAATCGGCATGATCAACGCGGTACGGTTGTTCGGATTCAGCGGCTCATTACCTTTCGTCGAGGCGGTAATGCTGTATTTGTCCCGACCGATGAGCAATTGTAAAAAGCCCATCAATGCCGTCCAGAAACCGGCCGACACCCAACAGAACAGAATGGCGAACAGCACCAGGATCCCGGTCTGTAAGACGTAAGGCAGCAGTTGCAGAACCGACTGTTGCCAGTCCTGATTGAGCATATCGCTTGGGTCGATGAGCGCCCAGCCCTGATACGGCAGAATGGTTTTCATGTACCAGGTCGCGATCGCCGTCTGCACCAGCATCAGAACCAGCAGGATATAGCGACGCACGGAACCGGCGTGACGCCAGCGCTTTTCTGACTCGGGCATATCTGATGTGGTGTGACGCGAAACCGCGCTGCGCCCCATCATATTGTCCCAGAAACGCCCGACCGGGTTGGTGCGCCAGACATCAGGGAACATGCTGGAACGTTTAACCGGTGGCATGGCGCTGGCAATCGTACGCCCTTCGTTATCGACTTCGTCTAACGAGCCCTTTTCAAGGGCATCAGGCCAGCTTGCGCCGACGCGGGCTTTCACTGACACCAATGGCGCATCAGGATCGGCCGCATCAGCTGTGGTCGAGGCATCACCGCCTAAACGGTGATGTACGGTAGCAAAAGCCTGCCCCGGCTCAGCGGGAAGCTGCTGAGAGAGCGCCGCTTTCTGTTCATCAGTAAGCGGCAAAGCTTCTACATAATCTTGAGTAGAGTGCATTGACTTATTCATTTGCAGGCAGCTGATAGCTCCAGGTTTCACTCAGAGTTTTGTCGCCATTGGCCAGAGAAGCGCGCATTTCGATCGCCTTCTTAGGATCCTTCACTTTCAGGCGCAGCGTCAGACGCCAGCCCTTCGTTACAGGATTATAGCGTACGGAGTTTTCAACCAGATCACCGTTGTCGCCCACGCTGACCTGAGACACGACTGGCGTGTCGCTCTTCAGCGCTTTCAGGTTTGGACCGACGAAGTCGACGAGGAAAGCAACGCTGCCATCTGGCTCACGGATCAGATTCGACTGTTTCACATCTCCGGTAGAGCGCATGGTGCGTTCAACCCACGCCAGATCAGGAGAATGCAATTTCTCTTCTTCACGGGTGAAATGTAAACGATAGTTCAGGCTGAGCGGTTTGCCTGCATCGGGTAACTGATCAGGGGTCCAGAAGGCGACGATATTATCGTTGGTTTCATCCGCCGTCGGGATTTCCACCAGTTCAACTTTCCCTTTACCCCAGTCACCTTTGGTCTCAACCCAACCGCTTGGACGCAGGTCATAACGATCGTCCAGGTCTTCGAAGTTAGAGAAACTGCGACCACGTTGCAGCAGCCCGAAGCCTTTCGGGTTCTCCATCGAGAACTGGCTGACGGCAAGGTGTTTCGGATTGTTCAGCGGACGCCAGATCCATTCACCGTTACCGGCGTGAATAGACAGTCCGTTGGAATCATGCAGCGCCGGACGGTAGTTCAGCACCGGCGAAGGCTGGTTTGCGCCAAACAGGAACATGCTGGTTAACGGAGCCACACCCAGTTTGCCGACTTTATCGCGCAGATAAACCTGAGACTGCACATCGACAGTGGCTTCTTTACCCGGATAAACGTCCAGACGATAAGCACCGGTCGCACGCGGGGAATCCAGCAAGGCGTAAATGACTAAATGCTTTTCATCCGGGTTAGGACGTTCGATCCAGAACTCACGAAAACGTGGGAACTCTTCGCCGGAAGCCAGCGCGGTGTCGATCGCCAGACCACGGGCAGACAAGCCATAAACCTGGCCTTTACCGATGACACGGAAGTAGCTGGCACCCAGCACACTCATAATCTCATCATCTTTGTCGGCTTTATTGATGGGATAAAGCACTTTGAAGCCGGCAAAACCGAGGTTTTTCACTGAGTCAGCGTCATGCTTGACGTTGCCAAAGTTGAAGTAGTCCGGGCTGTATTTGATTTCTTTGACTGAATCAGCCGTTACTTCGTTGATTTTCACCGGAGTGTCGAAGTACATACCCTGATGGTAAAACTCAAGCTTGAAAGGCGTATTCAGGTTTTTCCAGTACGCTTTGTCATGATTGAATTGAATTTGTTGGTAGTCTGCGAATTTGAGATCGCGGAACTGAGACGGAAGATTGCTTTTCGGCGCTTCGTAACCTTTATCGGCTAACGCCTTCGCTTGTTTGGCAACATCATCTATAGAAAAAGCCCAGGCAGATGAGGTGAACATGGTCATCAACACTGCGGCACTTAGCAAACGGACTTTGATCATACGTGACCCTATGGAAAAATTTTTATCCGACACCTTGTCTCCTTTACGCGCGCTTCATTCATTTACTGTAACTATTTTAAGGGAAGTGTCAGGTTTCCGACAACTTGAGCAGTCGATGGTTCATCCATTGATGAACCGTTTAAGCGCAACAGGGTACAAGGATATCAATTCGATGAAACTCCGGCTATGGAAACTTGTCCTATAACAAAGCATGTTTTAAGGTTAGAAACTAAACTAATGTCAACGATGGTCATTTTTGCTTACGTGCAAAATTAGCCTTAAAGACAAATTACGCTCTAAAATTAGGATGAGCTACTTACAACGGATACGTAATGACACAGCCAAAACCACAACGTGAGTTTTTCTTAGACTCCATCCGCGCATATTTGATGCTGCTGGGTATTCCTTTCCATATATCATTGATTTACTCCAGTCATATCTGGGCGGTAAACAGTGCAATACCCTCTGACGGCCTGACAATATTTAATGATGTTATTCACGCCTTCCGTATGCAGGTGTTCTTTGTTATCTCGGGCTATTTTTCTTATATGCTGTATGAGCGCTATGACCCGCAGCAGTGGCTGAAGGTGCGTCTGGAGCGGGTTGCCATCCCGCTGGCGGCGGCCTTCCCGCTGATCACGATTCCGCAGCTCTATTTCCTGATGAAATTCACCAGCAAGTTTTCTGACTGGAATAATATGGATTTTTATCAGAGAATTAATGTGACTGTATGGGAACTGGTCTCGCATTTATGGTTCCTGTTAACCCTGGTTATTCTCACCAGCATTTGCTTTTACCTCTTCAAATTTATTAAAGAAATTAAGAATAGTCGTATTCAAATAATAAAAAGCCGTACAAATAGCTTAGGAAAAATCTCAATTATATTTCTTTTTATCGGTTTAATTTACGCGGCATTTAACAGAAGCCTGTATCTTTTTGCACCAAATTTACTTTCCAACGGCGCGTTTAATTTCATCGTCATGCAAACGTTGTTTTATCTGCCGTTTTTCATCCTGGGTGCACTTGCTTATAAATTCTCCTGGCTGAAAGAACTGTTTCTGAAACCGTCCGCGACTGCCGGGGTAGTCAGCATTTTCCTGTTCGCCGCTTACATGTTCAATCAACATGTCAATACGCCACAGCTGTACTCAATGGAAATCGATGCCATCATCACTACCCTGCTCGGGTTCCTGATGGTCAATGTGGTGTTTTCATTCAGCCATTATTTACTGAATTTTCAGGCGCCATGGATCACCTATCTGGTGAACTCATCCTTGTTTATCTATCTGATCCACCATCCTTTAACGCTGATTTACGGTGCGTTCATTACACCGAAAATTCACAGCGACTGGCTGGGATTCTGGCTGGGGCTGGTGTTTGTATTCGGTATCGCCTTTTTGCTGTATGAAGTGCATAAGCGCATCCCGATCCTGCGGTTCCTGTTCTCTGGCAAACCACAGCATCCGGCTAAAAAGAATTCAACCGACGCGAATCCGCCGCAAAATCAGGCTTCCTGATACGCGAACATTGACCCCATACAAAGTCAGCGACATGAAAAAGGCGATCTCCGGAGTCGCCTTTTTGTTTCAAAATTTGTTATTCAGCGCGATGTGATATCAATTGTCGGGATCACAGACATCCCGACTTTCAGACGCTTCGCATCGGGCTGATTACTGTCGAGCACAATTTTAACCGCCAGACGCTGTACAACTTTAGTGTAATTGCCGGTCGCATTGTCCGGCGAAATAGGCGAAAACGTCACGCCGGTGGCAGGCGAAATGCTGTCCACCTTCCCTTTCAGGGTCACACCCGGCAACGCATCCACCTTAATCTCAACCGGCTGATGCGGCTGCACATCACCCAGTTGCGTCTCAAGGTAGTTCGCCACAATGTAAGCATTTTTCAGCGGCACCACGGCCAGAACGCGTGCTCCTGCAGCCACATATCCGCCGATACGCAACGAGCGCTGCCCGACCACGCCATCCACCGGCGCCGTAATTTCGGTATAAGAAAGATTCAGCTTCGCCTGTGCCAGCGCCGTTGCGGCTGAATCGATTGCAGCTTTCGCTTCTGCCTGTTCCGCTTTCAGTACATCAACCTGCTTTTCAGCGCCCAGAGCTGCGGCCATATCACTCTGCTGCGCAGCCAGTTTTGAACGTAAATTGGCATCAGACTCATCACGTGCATCGGCCGTGCCGGAGCCATTTTGCAGCAGGCGTTTATAACGGTCAGCACTCTGACGCGCATAAGCAATACTGGCCGCATCAGCATTAACCAGTGCCCGGGCCTGCAAGATAGTCTGTTGTTGTTTCGCCAGTTGCGCGGTCAGGCTGAGCATCTGCGCATTAGCGGTTTCCAGATTTGCTTCTGCCGTCAGTACCGCATTGCGGTAATCACGATCGTCGATTCGGGCAAGTACATCACCGGCTTTCACCATCTGGTTATCCTGCACGTAAACATCCGCAATCGTGCCGGAAATCCGCGGCGCGACCAGCGTGGAATCTGCAGAAACAAAGGCATCGTCAGTAACGGGTAGAGTGCTCTTGCCGAGTATCCACAAGGCGATGACAACCAGAAATATCACTACCACAGCGGCACACAGCCAGCTCAGGCGGACAGGTGAGGTTTTTATCATGATGTTGTTCTCTCGTACTTTTCAGAGTGGAATACCACGGTTAATAGTGATGCGATACTCAGGGACGTTTAACCAGAGACTGAGGCGGATATGTGCGTTTAGGCAAAATGGCGACCAGCAATATCAGGGAGAGTGCCAGCCCGATGATCACCATGTAAGCGTCCGATATTCCCAGCACCAGCGCCTGCTGTCTCACCCCTTGAGAAAACCGGGTGAGTATTTCTGTCGAAATCGCTGCGCCGCCGCTGTTCAGCGGGGCCAGAAAGCTGCTGTCGCCACCATATGGCTGGGAGAGCAGATAGCTCACGCTACCGGCGTGATTGAGCAAAACATTGGAATGGAATTGCTCGCGGTGGCTGACAAAGACAGCCAGCAAAGAACCGCCCATCACGCTGCCCAAACCGCGGGTGGTGTTAAACATCGCGGAGGCAAAAGGCCCTTCCAGTGGCTGTACAACACTGGTTGCACTCATCAGGATCGGCAGGACCGCCATCGGTTGTCCGAAAGCCTGCATAATCTGGATCAGATAGAAATTATCGCGCGCCCAGGCACCGGTAAGATGTGTTCCCCAGTAACAGGAAAAGCCCACCAACCCTAATCCGCAGACAAGCACCCAGCGGCTGTCTATCCAGCGCATGGTCAGCACAAAAGCGATCAACGGGGCGAGTAATAGCTGCGGTAAACCGATAGTCAGCGCCAGCGGTCCGACCTGTATGGCACGAAATCCGCCAACCTGCTCCATATAACTGGCGGGTAACGCGGAGCCCGATAAGAAGAGAAACATCAGAGCGAACAACGTGATTAAGCCGTGCGTCAGATTATGTCTTCTCAGCATTTGTAATTTGAACAATGGCAACGGGTGATACCATTCGTTGACCAGGAAAACCGTCAGCAAGCCAAGCGCCGTGAAAAACATCAGCGTAATCAGCGGCGAACTGAACCAGTCGAGGCGTTCTCCCTGCTGCAAGGCCAGCACCAGCAGCGTTACTCCGCCCGTGCCAGTCAGCATGCCGACGACATCCATTTGCCGGAAACGCTCAAAACGCGGCGGATCCTGCGGCAGCCCGTGGGCAATCATCGCTACCGCCAGCAGACACGGTGGGATCACCTGCCAGAACACCCACTCCCAGCCGACATAATCGGTCCAGATGGCCGCCAGTGAAGTCGCCATATTGGGCCCGAAAGTCGCCGTCAGCGCATAAGCACTCAGCCCGTATAACTTGTATTGCGGCGGCATAAAACGCAGGGCGGACGTCATCAGTAACGGCGGCAAAGCACCACCGAACACGCCCTGAACTGCGCGCAGTGCAATGAATACCGGCAGATTTGGGGTGTACGGCAAAACAGCGGCAATAAGAACAAAACCCAGCGTGACGAACACGGTGAAACGACGCAGTGAAAAGGTCATGGCAAACCACGGTGCCAGCATCATTGCGGAGACTTCCGCCGCCTGATAGGCACCAATCAGCCATGAGCCCTCATCTGTGCTGATGCTGAGTGCGCCACGAACATCGGCAAGCGCAATGTCAGTAACACGGTCGTTAAGGCCAGAACACAATGAGGCGATTAAAACCCCCAGTAACCCGATAACCAGCCTTAACGTAAAAGGGGGCGGCACGGGCAGTGCAGCAACAGGCGCCATTGTGATTGTCTGATTCATCGTTAACTCCACCGCTTTATCATGGCGGCGATAGGAAGAAGGCAGGTTTTGTGTCGCAGAAGTGCAAAATAAGCGACCTGCATCACAAATATTTCGATGCATTGCACCACATTGTGATACACACAGAAATACTATAATACGGTGCACTGTATTGCAATGTGATTAAAAATTGTTTTTCACCCGTTGAGCCATTACATTGACCACTCAGGTTTATGGACAGGATCACGCACGGAGATAAAGGAGAAATCATGGCTCAGGACAATCCGGCAGACGAAGAACGCAGCGGTGGGATTCAGGTGATCTCGCGGGCGGCCACCATACTCAATTCGCTGGGAAAACATCCGCAGGGAATGAGTCTCGGTGCCATTGCCAATGAAGTGGATTTACCACGTTCGACTGTGCAGCGCATCGTCGCCGCACTGGCCGAAGAAGGGCTGGTTCGCTCAGAAGGTAGCGGAGGCGTACGGCTTGGCCCGACGCTTCTGAAACTCGTTTCAACGGTCCATACCGATGTCATCGCCATCGCCTCCCCATTTCTGCGTCAGCTTTGCGACAACACACAGGAAACGGTGTCGCTCGGGCGGGCAAGTGGTCGGCAGATCGCCAATATTCACAGCATTGTGGCCGAACGGGAACTGCGCGTGGTGCCGCGCGTCGGCCTGAATCTGCCCATTTACAGCACATCGAGCGGCCGTGCCCTGGTGTCGCTAAAAACCGATGAAGAGATCCGCATTATTGTCGGGGATGTGCTGGAGCCCGCCACGGAAAATACCGTGCGTACCCTTGACTCACTGCTGGAAAAAATCGCCAGTGTGCGGGAAAGCGGAATTGCGATGGAAGAGGGAGAAACGGTAAACGGCGTTACCACGCTGGCTATCGCAATAGATACAATTTTAGGCCGTTACTCGGTATCGGTACTTTTCCCTACCGCCCGGCGGGCAGCCAAAGAGTCGCAAATCCGTGAAGCGTTGCTGGAATGCAAACATGCCCTGATTGGCGAAATTGGTAAATTGGATGAAACCCAGGTATCCGGTGGAAAATAAAGAAAGGAATTGCCGTGTTTGATGTCATTTTGTTAGCCGTAGACGGCTCAAAGCAATCCCTTCTCGTGATTGATCTCGCCCGCCAGCTGGCAAAGGGAAGAGCTTCAACGGTTTTCGTCACCTGCTGCATTGACGAGTCTTACGCACTGGAAAATAACGGCGACGTTCCCGGTGAAATTGTCAGCTACCCGCCGGCAGAAGAAGAGCAAAACACCGCACGCGCCGTGGTCGGGCATGCGCTGGAAATTTTGTCGCAAGCAGGGATCAATGCGAAAGGCAATCTGATCGTCGGTCCGGCCGGAGAAGCGCTGGTGGCTGAAGCTGAAAGAATCAATGCCTCGGTGATTGTCATCGGCCACCGTCAGCTTTCAGCGTTTGGACGGATGATGAAAGGCTCAGTCAGTGCGGAAGTGATCGCGGCCGCCCCCTGCCCGGTTATGGTTGAAGTTCGCGGTAATTAATATTTCTGATGCCAGACGACAAAAAGCGCCCTCAGGCGCTTTTTCAGACGGATAAAGAACAGCAATAACGAAGCGGATTATTTAATGTTTATCAGTCCCATGGATTTTGCCCAATCTGAGATGTGATCCCGATAAAAGAAAGTGATGTCCAGTTCCAGTGAACATTCCTTTGATGGCGTCACACTGCCTAAACACGGATATTCCAGCGGACGATATTCAAAAAGGAAATCATCCATTTCCTCATCAGTCATCAACTTATCGCCTTCTATTTTATCCTGATAGAAATAGGCATCCAGCATCCAGGCGCGGTATTCAAAATCATTTTTAATCAATTGCATAGGAATAATCTCGCTAAATGACATGTTACATATCTGACAGGGCTTTCCCCTGTATGACGGCCTGTTTCATCAGATATGTGTCGTATTCGAGCCATCCATTGCCGATTTCATAACAAGAAATTAACATATTAATGACCGTTAGCAAGCTGCAATTACTCTTAAAAAAGTTTTTTCCAAACTCACCTGCGCTCAATAGAATGAAAAAACATCTTTATATAATTCAAATAAATGAATCACATTATTTGCATTCATAAAGTAATTAATTAGGAGAGAATTATTAATAGCGGGGGGAGAGAATGTGGAAGGAACAGAACTGACATTGGGGATGCTTTTGCATCGCCACTGCCAACCCTGTTCCCAAAATCTTTAACGTCTGCCCTTCAACTCATCAAACTTTCGTTACCAGCGGCCCGGAGGCGGACCTTCGCGCCAGTGTCCCGGAGGGCCATCACGCCAGTGCCCAGGAGGGCCATCGCGCCAGTAGCCGGGTGGCGGGCCTTCATGCCAGTGCTCATGATGCCAGTAGCGTGGCGGCGGCGGGGCCGGTTCGTAATAAACCCAGTGCCCGCGGCCTTCATCACGATAATGCTGGTCCCACCAACCCGGTGGACGCCAGTCACCACCATCCCAATAGTATCCGCGGTCGTCACGGTCTCCGATATGCAGTGACAACCCTGGCATATTAACGCCAAGCTCGACGTTCGCCTGTGCGACAGCTGGCAAAGTTAGCAAAACGGCGAGAACTAAAATTAGTTTTTTCATTGTGAACCTCACGACCTGCTTATCAGGTGGTGTCAAAGTACCCCCAGCTATCTTCCTGTTCTATAGGAATTTATCCCAAAAAAAAAACCCTTAACGTAACCCTTACATTTGCGTCAATCCACCACCTCGTCCAACCAGGCGCAACGCTATGGCTGCAAAGGAAATTCAGTTCAACATTGCAAAGCCGTTATAAATGACAGATACAAAAAAACCGCCGAAGCGGTTTTCTTTTTGCTGCTTTGTTGTGCAAAATCAGATTTTGCAGCCTTCGCAGTCACTTTCGTCCTGAACGGCTTCAGGCACTTCTGCTGCTTTTTCAGCTGCTTTCACTTCGGCAGTTTCCAGTGCAGCATCAATGTCAAAATCAAAAATATCGTCGCTCATTATCATCACCTTAAATGTTCAAAATCGCGTTCAGTATAAACGACAGCCCCTGCCAGGCGCCGGTTTTTTTGTGCCCTGCTGCCGCCGCATTTGCATAAAGTGCATCGGGAAACCATAGTTATGGTGAATGCAACGGTGTAACAGAGACACCTTTATGAATATGAAATAAACACGAGGAGAACCGGATGACGACGTCAAACATCAAAGCGTGGGCAAATACCCGTGAAACCTCTCACGAAATCGCCGAGGCCATTTTCGAACTGGCGAATAACGACGAGACGCTGGCACAGAAAATCTGGGAAGAAGGTAACGACGAAGTATTGCCTATCGCGTTCGCCAAGACCAAAGAAGACCATTTGTTCTGGGGCGAAGAGAAAATTGATCGGCAAAATGTCTGATAGCCACAGCGTGAACGGCTGACGCTCAGCCCTGAGTCAGACTTAGGGCTGAATCTGCATTAAACCGGCCTGGCAGTTAGCTGTCGAAGCCAAATCCCATTTTATGCGCCCACTCAAAGATTTGCTCTTTGTAGAAAAAACGCGGCTCACACACCCCCGGTTCGCCTGGTGTCTGGATCATCACAGCCACGCACGGATAAGCCACCGGACGGGCGTCAAAGATAAAGTCATCCACTTCCTGATCGGCAAACTCAGAGGTTTCGCCTACCGCACTCGCCTGGAATATTTCATCCATTATCCACTGACGGTATTCAAATTCGTTGCTGATAAATTTCATCATTTACCTCTGCCTGGCTTTTACTCTGCTTGCGGTCATTGCCGGGTTAAATCAATGGTGTAAGGCGTCGCCGCCACAGCAAGGGCACACTTCGGCGCGCGTTACCGACATTTGCGCACTGCCGTCGGAGTCCCATTCTACTCTCAACGGTTTGCCGTTATCGTGTACGACTTTGATGAAACGATCAAAATGTGCAGCCTGCCCGGTCATCGTTTCGGTGACTAACAGTTCATCGCCAGCATAAATACGTGCAGTAGCTTGCGTGTCCTGCTTTTCGCCCGAAATGATTTTGTGCAGATGGTGAATGGTAAGTTTGATTCGTTCCACTATAGCTCCTGTCACGGCTCAACATCATTTTCTCGTTTAAACACATTCACGAAAATGATGCCCAGCCGCTATTTTATCAGAGCATGCAGGGTAACGTCATGGCCTGATGCCATGTTTAGAGGGGTTAAGAGTGAGCTAACTGTGCTGTTCCGGTGCTATCTGGCAAATGGCGTTCCAGCCGGGCCAGATCGTAAACATCATAGAAATCCACAAAACCTTTATGTCGGACAATGGATTCAATGCGGTTTTTGATGTGCTCGCTGACATCAGGGGCGCTGAGTATTTGCTTCACGGCATCAGCAGAAAGCTCGCGGCTGAAATACCATTCGCCGTTATAACAAACGCGTAAATCAAGCACCCCGATATCTTCGTAGCGATAAACTGGCTTAATTTCCAGCAACAGCATCGCGGACATAAAGATCAGGAAAGCCGTAAATCCGATAAACCAGCCGAGCCCCATATAAGGTGAAACGTACATGACGATGCCCACGGCGATATACCCGACCAGCATAGCCAGACATAACCAGGGATGGTTTATAAAGAACTCAGCATTGATCCGCGCTTTACCATCGCGCCCTTCCTGACGATTGATGCGATCAATTTCACTGTTTAATACGTTTTTGATTACGTCCATCTCATACCTCATTGCGTCACGACTATAATGCAATCTGATTACATAATTTTATCACGACAACTGTTATAGCGCGTAGAGCAGTTCACCGCCGTTAATCGGTAAACTGTTATAGTTTGGTATTTGCACCTTACTCAACATGGAACCCGTTCAATGCATGTCAGATAAAAGGAGATCATCGTGGCATTATTAATTGTAGAGAGACCGGCCAAAAAGCTGGTGAGCTACCGGGTGGTTGGCCCCTATCAGGAGTCAATCCACAGTGGTTTTCAGCAACTGATGAAATGGGCTGTACGGCATCATCAGCCGCAAAACGAATGGCTGACGTGGTTTCATGATAATCCTGACACCACACCGGCAGAAGCTTTACGTGCTGATCCGTCGGTGTGTGTAGCCGATAATTTTATTCTCGATGATGCAGAAGGACTGGCGTTGCAAACGCTGCCGGGAGGCACGTATGCGGCGTATCACACCACGATCACAGACGGCAATTTTGAAAAGGCCTGGCGGGAATTCTACAGCCAGCTGCTGGCCAGTACGAGCTATCGCCCGGACGGAAAAGCGTGCTTTGAGCACTATCTCAGCGACGGCTCCAAAAATGGCATCTGGGAAGTGGTTTTTTATCAGTCGGTCGAAAAAATCCCGGCAATCCGCTGAAGTGTTAAACCAGCAGCGAAATGTCGGAGAGCTCGCAGAAATCGACATAAGCCTGTGGTGGTTCAGCGTCGCTGACCACCACATTAAAACGCGCAAGCGGCGCGATGGCTGCGGGCCTGACCTGATCAAATTTGCTGCTGTCAGCGACGAGAATGCTCTGCGCTGAGCGTTCTATGGCCTGATGTTTCATCAGTAATTCATCAAAATTAAAGCAGGTCACACCGTGTTCAATACTGACGCCCGCAGCGGAAATAAAGGCTTTCGCCGGGCGGATAAAGTCGAGTTCACTGCTGCGCCCGATAGGCGTAAAAATACTGTTACTGGATTTAAACGCACCGCCGCACAAGATGACTTCACAGTGAGGTTTATCCTGCAGCGCCAGAAACGTATTGAGCGAGTAACAAATGGCCGTAAATACCCGGTTATCGGCAATGCTTTCAATCACATAAGGCATTGTCGTGCCACAGTCAAAAAATACCGTATCGTTATCCTGAATAAGACTGGCTGCGCGGGCAGCGAGACGTTGTTTCTCTGCAACATGGCGGGTTTTCTGTTCACTGATAAAGTAGTGCGTCGCCGGATTATTCTTCGGATCAATCACAATATAACCGCCGAGTAAAATTACCGGTGCGGGTGCTGCGCTGAGATCACGGCGGACAGTCATTTCCGAAACATTGAGCAGTAAAGACGCTTCTTTAAGGTGAATTTTGTCGGTCTTTTTTAATGCCAGCAACAGACGCTGAATCCTGTCTTCACGCTTATTTTCCATGATGTTATCCCGTGCCTTCCCGGTTCGCAGCCGCTCACTATACCGTTGCCCGTCAGTCACCGCAAACCCCGGTAACGCCTGACATTACTGCAGCTGAATAAGCGTCAGATAACCGCCAAATACAGCGCCCGTATCAATATAAAACTGATTGGCAAACTGCATTGCATGTTCAACCGGCGTGTGACCGAAATAAAATTCATCAGCGCCAGCTATCGGTTGAAAGCGACCCGCCAGCGCAGAATTCACACGTTCACGATCCCAGATAACCTCATCACCATCCATTAGCTTATCGAACACATATTCATTGGAAAGGTAATCAGCATGGGCCACCACGATACGCCTGCCCTCACGGTTCGTCAGTTCGAGAATATGTGGCAGCGTGTCAGCCTGTAAAATCAGCGCTTTCGCCTCTTCTTGTTTGTCGTGTTCAAGAGCATAAAACCAGTCGCCGCCATTACGTAACCAGCGCGGGRTATTCTCTTCGTTTATGGCATCAATCGCCATCTGCTCGTGATTTCCGCGTACACAAGCAAACCAGGATTCATTGAGCAGTTGCAAACAACCGACACTGTTAGGCCCGCGATCGGCAAGATCCCCCACAGATAACAGCAGATCGCGGTGGGGATCGAAAGACACTTTCGCCAGCTTTTCCCCAAGCAAACTCAGGCAACCATGCAAATCGCCAACAATATAAATGTGTCTGTATATTGAACAATCAATACGCTGGTACAGAGCAGGAGTCATACTTCGCCAAAATCCATAATCAGGATGAATACCTTAAGTGTAATGCAAGATGATAATGAGGAAAGCGGAGAAAATCGGGAGAAGACTTTACTCTCTCATCAGCGGCTTATGCGCTCTCTACACTGAGTTGACGCTGAAATCCACTGATAATTAAATTATCGTTAAGTAACTGACGCCTTTTTGTGCTAGACTACTGCCCGCTCTAAGTAAAACCGGAGGTTTTATGAGTTCCACAGTTTTAAGCGCTCAAGACGAGTGTCCGTTATGTCAAAGCAGGAATAAGACGTCGGTTAATATGTCGGCGAAAATTGTTACTGTGACCTGCACTTCGTGTGGCCGCTACAGTATCTTCCGCAAAACCATGGAAGAGATTTCAATCGACAGGAAGAAACGCGTTGCCCTGCAGGCGTTTTTCACCAGCCAGCCTAACTACCATTTGCCGCTATCAATCAGGGCATTGAGCAACACTGATTCATCGGGTGAATTCTGACCCTAAAAACGCCCCTCGGGGCTGTTTTAATTCCTGATTTTCTTCATCCCTTTTACTCAACAACCGACATTGTGTTCAGAGCACCTCATTCTGGCTGAGGTCGCGTGCGCGAAGGATGTTATTGAAGAAACACTTAAGGCCCCTGTTGCAGGTGGCCTTTTTTATTGCATCTGGATTACGCGAATTTCAGGCATAAAAAAACCACCCGAAGGTGGCTATAACGACATTACTACTTTATTGCTTTTGATTATTCAGCTAATTTTCCCATGGTACCCGGGACGAGACTTGAACTCGTACAGCCATAAGCCGAGGGATTTTAAATCCCTTGTGTCTACCGATTCCACCACCCGGGCTCCGGGAAAATTGGAGGCGCGTTCCGGAGTCGAACCGGACTAGGCGGATTTGCAATCCGCTACATAACCGCTTTGTTAACGCGCCTTAAATCTTACTACTTGTCTTGCACTTAAACCAATTCACGAACCAGTTTAAGAAAATTTGGAGCGGGAAACGAGACTCGAACTCGCGACCCCGACCTTGGCAAGGTCGTGCTCTACCAACTGAGCTATTCCCGCTTTAATCAGAACGTACTGATTTTTTTAACTAATCTTCTGGCACAAGACTGGCTGCCTTCCGATGCGTTGCATTCTACTGACCTGACGGATTGAGTCAATAAAATTATCTGCTTCATGCGTTCGTTTGACGTTTTTTACGGCAGTTTGATCAGGGTTCCAGCAAATCATGGCGCGCAGCGTTGAGATATTGGAACATTGACCAGAAAGTCAGCACTGCAGCAATATAAAGTGCAACCACGCCAACCCAGACCACAATAGCATCAGGACGCCACAACAGCGCGACCAGCGACAGCATCTGCGCCGTGGTTTTCACTTTCCCGATCCATGAAACCGCCACACTGCTGCGTTTTCCAATCTCAGCCATCCACTCACGTAGCGCGGAAATAATGATCTCGCGGGCAATCATGGTCGCAGCCGGTAACGTAATCCACCAGGAGTGAAAATATTCAGCCACCAGCACCAGCGCGATCGCCACCATCACTTTATCGGCTACCGGATCAAGGAATGCACCGAAACGCGTCGTTTGCTTCCAGCGGCGTGCCAGATAGCCATCAAACCAGTCGGTCACGGCAGCAAAAACGAAAATCAACGCACAGACCATTGATGCCCATGGAAAAGGCAGATAAAAGGCCAGCACGAAGAACGGTATCAGTACAACGCGGAACAGGGTGAGGCACGTAGGTATATTAAATTGCATAGCGAAGGTAACTGTTTGTCCGGTGTGGATATTATGAGTATGTTGCTACATTGCCCTTAGTGTTTCAACGCATTATGAATCTTTTCTGCCAATGCGATAGAAATACCCGGTACCTGTGCAATTTCCTCTACGCTGGCATTCAGTAATGGCTGAATGCCTCCCATGTATTTCAGTAAAACCTGACGCCGCTTCGGCCCGACGCCTTCAATTTCTTCCAGCGCACTGGTCGTACGGACTTTCGCACGTCTCTGCCGGTGGCCGGTAATCGCATGGTTATGCGAGTCATCACGAATATGGTGGATGACATGCAACGCTGGCGAATCAGCGGGTAACGCAATCCCCTCACCTTCCGGCACAAAGAACAGCGTTTCGAGCCCGGCCTTACGATCCGCACCTTTCGCGATACCAATCAGTAAAGGTTTGGATTTGTCCCACTCCACATTCAGCGAATGAAACACATCCAGCGCCATGCCGAGTTGCCCTTTGCCGCCATCAATAAAGATAACGTCAGGAATTTTATTGTCATCGAGCGTCTTACCATAGCGACGCTGCAATACCTGCGCCATCGCCGCGTAATCATCGCCGGGCGTAATGCCGGTAATGTTGTAGCGTCGGTATTCAGAACGCACCGGGCCATTGCCGTCAAAAACCACGCAGGAAGCGACTGTCTGCTCGCCCATAGTATGGCTGATGTCGAAGCATTCCATACGGTTAATTTCCGCAAGATTCAGTGTTTTTGCCAGTTCAGACAGCCGCTGATGGATTGTCGACTGCTGAGCCAGTTTGGTCGTCAGTGCAGCAGAGGCATTGGTGCGCGCCAGTTTCAGATAACGGGCACGGTCGCCCCGCGGCTTACTCTGGATTTGCACTTTGCGCCCGGCCAGTTCGCTGAGCGAATCGGCCAGCAGATCTTTTTCCGCCAGACTGAAATCCAGCAGAATTTCGCCGGGCAGTGTCCGTTGCTGACTGCCCTGCAAATAGAATTGTCCAACGAAGGTCTGCACCACTTCGCCCAGATCGGTGCCGCCTGGTACTTTCGGRAAATAACTGCGGCTGCCCAGCACTTTGCCCTGACGGATAAACAGAACGTGCAGACATGCCATACCTGACTCGAAGCCCACGCCGATCACATCCAGATCTTCGCTGTTACCCGACACGAACTGACGCTCTGTCACGCGGCGTACAGCCTGAATTTGATCTCTTATCCGCCCGGCATCTTCGAAGCGCAGCGCTTTACTGGCTTCTTCCATGCGGTTTACGAGCTGTGTGACGACCTGCTGGTCTTTACCGGACAGGAAAAGGCGAACGTATTCCACCTGATCTTTATAATCTTCCTCACTCACCAGCCCTTTGACACACGGCCCCAGACAGCGACCAATCTGATATTGCAGACAAGGGCGCGAACGGTTGCTGTATACGCTGTTTTCACACTGGCGGATCGGGAAAAGTTTTTGCAGCAGCGCCAGTGTTTCGCGCACGGCATAGGAATTAGGAAAAGGCCCGAAATACTCGCCTTTGGCGTGCTTAGCACCGCGGTGAACTGAAAGTCTTGGATGATTATCCGCGCTGAGGAAGATCAGCGGATACGACTTATCATCGCGTAACAATACGTTATAACGCGGCTGATAAAGTTTGATGTAATTATGTTCGAGGAGCAGCGCTTCGGTTTCCGTGTGGGTCACCGTCACATCGATTTGCGCGATGTTTTTGACCAGCGTTTCGGTTTTGCGGCTGGAAACCTGGACGCGAAAATAACTCGAAAGACGTTTTTTGAGGTCTTTGGCTTTACCTACGTAGATTACGGTGCCGCTGGCGTCATACATTCTGTAGACGCCAGGCTGGCTGGTGACCGTTTTCAAAAAGGCTTTTGGGTCGAAACGCTCATCACTCACTGCCTGATAAAGTCTCCGTATTGAACAAACCGTGCCGGATTGCCAGATGTGTTAACTCAACATCACCGCTGATATTTAATTTACTAAACATCCGATAACGATAACTGTTAACTGTCTTCGGGCTCAAGTTCAGCTGTTCAGAAATTTCATTGACCTTTTGTCCCTTAGTGATCATCAGCATGATCTGCAGTTCACGCTCGGATAAGGAATCAAAAGGCGTTTCAGATTGTGGTTCAATCTGGCTCAGTGCCATTTGCTGAGCAATGTCGGAGGCAATATAACGCTGACCCGAATCAACCAGACGGATAGCATTGACCACTTCCTGTGGAGCTGCGCCTTTGCTCAGGTAACCGGAAGCCCCCGCCTGCATCACTTTGGCCGGTAGCGGGTTTTCAGTATAGATCGTTAACATGATGATCTTGATATCTGGCGAAAAGCGGACAATTTTCTTGGTCGCTTCAAGCCCGCCAATACCTGGCATGTTCATATCCATCAGGACAATATCAACGTCATTGGTCCGACACCATTTGACGGCATCTTCACCGCATTGCGCCTCACCAACAACTTTGATGCCTTTGATATCTTCAAGAATGCGTCGGATCCCTGCGCGCACCAGTTCGTGGTCATCAACAAGAAGAACGCTTATCAAAGAGAATTCTCCAAAAAATAAGGGCAACACACCGTCAGGGACTTCACGCTTGTCTTACGTAAACCTACGTATCGAACATTAAAAATTTGCTCTCAGACAGCTTATAAATGAAGAGAAGGTGGCAAATAAGAGGCCAATATCAACTAACTCGCCCCACTACCGCTCATCGGTAGTATTTTTAAAGCAGAAAGACACAGTTATTTATTATAGCCCGCGTATTTTAC
This sequence comes from Rahnella sp. P4_A8, assembly GCF_056402435.1. Classification (NCBI taxonomy): domain Bacteria; kingdom Pseudomonadati; phylum Pseudomonadota; class Gammaproteobacteria; order Enterobacterales; family Yersiniaceae; genus Rahnella; species Rahnella sp. P4_A8. Next base: position 19,777 of record NZ_JBFUHK010000009.1, read on the forward strand.
TCTATCAGACGTTCCTGACCAAGGAATGTCTGCAAAAAACTACTTTGCTGAATGTAAATGAGAAGTACCACCAACTGTATTAATAAATTATTAAAAATACGTGTCTAATCAAAGATCAAGCAGAAAAATCTGCGGTCTCTTTTAAGCGGTAAGTAAATAACTCCAGGCCCTTACTCATATCTGAAACTCTCTTTACGCCATGCTGGCTATTTAAGCGTCAGCACTGTCACTTCATATATCTATGATATATCCAATTATTATTTGCGATCGCACGAATTGATGATGGCTTATATGAATAAGTCTGCACATAAAGATGAAAAATTCTCAATCCCCCATTACGTTTAGTATTCTTTACTCATTGTCCGGAAACACTATATGCAGACGCTTAACCTCCCGTTTTAAGCGGCCATTCTGGCCTTGCCCTAAAACGTGCCAACTATGCTAAAATGCGGCCACTTTTCACCTGTTCAGAATTCGGTGCGCTGCCTGACAGCTTGCCTGAGGGGATACAAATAATGAGTAATTGCGATTTTACGACTGAAGCAAACGTTGAAACACTGGCAACAGAAGTTGCCTGCCTGAAAGCCACCCTGACCCTGATCCTCAAAGCGATTGGCCAGGCTGATGCAGGTAAAGTGATGCTGAACATGGAGCGTTTTGTCGCGCAGATGGAAGACGAACAGCAGGCTGCCGTGTTCAAAAATTCCCTGCAGCAAATCAAGTTTGCTTACCGTCAGTAATGCTATTTCAGAGTCTGTCACCCTGACAGGCTCTGCCTCTCTCCGCCCGGTTATTCCCCGCAATGTCTGCTATAATCATGCCCTGCATTCATTCAATGAGGACATAAGCATGAGCGACGAAAAGAATAAAGAAAACAAAAGCAAAGCCGACGAAGTCCATGTCAGTGACGGGCTGGGAGAACTGTTTGAAGTTTCTGAACAACTGACGGAAGAAGAAATTGAAAAAGCGGCAGAAGAAGCCAAACAAGCCGTAGAAGACGCCAAAAAACAGAAAAATCATTGATCAATGCATCACAACTTCCTTGCCCCGCATCAGGTGCTTGCGCCTCTGGCTATTGATTATCAACATGGTGACAGCGAGCCAGCCCACAGTCACAACTGCTCACAACTGATTCATACGCTATCCGGTATTGTAGAAGTGCATACGTCGCTCGGCACCTGGATGGTGCCGCCCGGGCGCGGGGTCTGGCTGCCTGCAGAGGTTGAACACAGTCTGCGTTTTATCGGCGGTGTAAAGGCCCGCACGCTGTTTGTCGATCCCCTCGCCCGTGCTGACTTACCTGCGCAATGTCAGGTAGTGCAGATTTCTCCGCTGCTGCGTGAACTGATTTTGGCCTCGCTGACTATTCCGGCCGATTATCTGCCCGGCGGGCGCGATGAACGCATCATGGAATTATTGCTTGATGAACTGCGTCTGTTGCCGACACTGCCTCTTTATCTGCCGGAACCCAACGAGCCGGAGCTGAGCGGGCTTTGCCAGCAAATTCGTGCAGATCTTTGTTCAACGTGGGAACTGGAAGATGTCGCGCAACGTCTGAATATCAGCAGCCGAACGCTCTCACGCCGTTTCCAGCGTGAAACGGGATTACGTTTCAGTGACTGGGTTCGCCAGGCAAAATTGCTCGAAGCACTGAACCAGCTTGCCGTTGGCGTTTCAGTTATTGATGTGGCGCTGGCACTCGGCTACGACAGCCCGAGTGCCTTCAGTGCGATGTTTCGCCGGTCGCTTGGCGTCTCACCCAGCGAATATTTTAATCAGTCATAATGGCGCTGGCTGCATTGAACAGTGCCTGCAATGAAGCACTGGACACATCGCTGTCAATCCCCACGCCATAACACGTTTCGCCCAACCTCCCCCGACAGCTCAGATACGCCACCGCGCGACTGTGGCTCTGATGTCCCAGCGTATGTTCATGATAATCGCCGATTTCCAGGAGCACATCGTAACTGCGACGCAATGCATCCGCTGCACCGGACAGCAAACCGTTACCGCTACCCGTAATATGTTGTTCTTCATTACGATAGCGGATCCGCGCACTGAAATGGCAGACGGTTTGCTCATCGCTGCGGATGTCATAACTGAGCAATTTCACCACGGGCAGATCGGTTAACCCGTAACGCTGCCGGAACAGTCGCCAGATATCGCTGGTGCTCATTTCCTTGCCATGCGTATCGGTTTCACGCTGCACCGCTTTACTGAAATCAATTTGCAAACCGCGCGGCAATTTCAGCCCGTGATTCTGTTCCAGCAACCAGGCCGCCCCGCTTTTCCCGGACTGGCTGTTCACGCGGATCACCGCTTCATAACTGCAACCGACATCCGCAGGATCTAACGGCAGATACGGCACGCGCCAGACCGTGCTCTCTGATGTTTTCTGTGCAGCAAACCCTTTTTTGATGGCGTCCTGATGCGAGCCCGAAAATGCCGTAAACACCAGTTCACCGGCATACGGATGGCGCGGATGCACCGGTAACTGGTTACATTCCTCCACCGCCTCGACAATCGTCTGCAAATTGCTGAAATCCAGCTGCGGCGAGATGCCCTGCGTGTAAAGGTTCAGCGCCAGCGTCACAATATCCACGTTGCCGGTGCGTTCACCGTTACCAAAAAGACATCCTTCCACACGGTCGGCACCGGCCAGCATCGCCAGCTCAGCACAGGCCACACCGGTTCCGCGGTCATTGTGCGGATGAACGCTGATGGAAACCTGTTCGCGGTGGCTGAAATGACGGCAGAACCATTCAATCTGGTCGGCATAAACATTCGGTGTGCTGACTTCTACTGTTGCCGGTAAATTAATGATCATCGGCCTTTCATTGCCCGGTTTCCAGACATCCGCCACGGCTTCACACACTTCCAGCGCAAACTCCAGTTCAGTGAAGCAGAAGGTTTCCGGTGAATACTCAAATGTCCATTCAGTTTGCGAATATTGCCCGCACAACTGACGAATTTGCTGAGCGCCGCGAACCGCCAGCTCGCGCGTTGCGGCCTGATCCTGATTAAATACCACTTCACGGAACACAGGCGCAGTGGCGTTATATAAATGCACAATGGCACGCGGCACATCTTTGAGTGCCTCGAAGGTGCGGGCAATCAGATCCGGCCGCGAAGGCGTCAGCACCTGAATCACCACATCATCCGGGATGAGCCTCTCTTCAATCAGGCTGCGGACAAAATCGAAATCGGTTTGTGAAGCCGAGGGAAACGCCACCTCAATCTGCTTAAAACCACACTTCACCAGCAAATCAAAAAACTGACGCTTACGGGCATTATCCATGGGTTCTGCAAGCGCCTGATTGCCGTCACGCAAATCACTTGAACACCATTGCGGCGCTTTACAGAGCACATTTCCTGGCCACTGGCGATCGGGTAAATTCACCTGCGGGAAGGGGCGATATTTTTGCGACGGGTCGTTTAACATACGATTCTCCTTTTATCATTGGGCAGCGGTTATGTTCCGTTAAATACATAGTACGCAAACGATAACTTCCTGCGCCTGACTAACTGACAGTCACCCTCGCAAAACGGACAAAAAGAAAATGATCATAAAAAAACCCGCATTCTGCGGGTTTATTCATTTTGTTATTTATTGCCGCTGCCTTCCGGCCGGATATTGTAGGTTCCGAAGAAGCTGCGATCCGTTTCCAGACTGATACTTTTACCATTCGCATCAACGGTAATCGAACCTGATGTCTTGGTCAGCGCGCAGGCAATGCGAACATCAATAGTGCGCATCCCGTTCGGCACATTCAAATCCACGTACTGATTAAAATGCAGGGAAGCCACGGTTTGTCCGTCTAAAAACACTATCAGCGGACAGGTTTTCTCAAACGGCACGACTGACCACTGATCTAAACGGTGTAAACGGATGTGGGTCTGCCCTGCCGGCGCTGCCGAGCTGGCGTTAGCGAAAGATGACTTGACCTGCAGCGTCGGTTCATAAGGATTGGCCGCACACCCGGCTAAAAATAAAGCAGCCAAGGCCACCAGTGTTTTTTTCATCGTTATCTCCCTGAGTTTATGCACGAATGATAGCAGTGTGCGCGCAGCGGGCAACAAAAAACCGGTGGGAGCGGGTACGGAGTGTCCGCAAGCGTAAAAAAGTCATCTAAATCTGTGACGTTAGTACAAAAAAACATCACCCGAATTGCTAATAGTCCTCCACTGGTATTTGATATTCTTGTTAGGATTTATCCGATCAGTTGTTCAACTCAGTTTCAGGAATCACTATGTACAGCTACACATTAATCGCCCCCGCAGGGATCGTTAAAGCCTACGAAGACGAATTCCGCGACAAAGGGATTGAGTTACTGGTTGCCAAACAGAATCGTTCGGAGACGGTCGTCTTGCGCAGTGACCGGTTCACCGAAGAAAGCACATTTATCACGCACGTTCATCTGCTGATCTTCAGCCTGTGCATGCGTGTACAAAAACAACTCAAAAATGGCAATGCACCCAATACCACCATTATGTATTGATGCATTCCTGCACTTAACACTGTTTTGGCCTCAAACCGGGGCCTGACAGCTATTCCCTGTATTTCTTCCTTCCGCTCATCTTTATATGCCATAAAAATATTCCTGCCAGATTGCGTAAATAAACGACAAACCGTTGAGGTTTATTTCCCGACAGGCGATGACTTTATTAGCAGTGCATAAAACAGAGGAACTGACGGATTAAAGAAGAAGGGAAATAAAAGCAGAAGGAGCTTAATGCATTGATTAATCATTTGTTGGTGGGTCGTGGCGGGTTCGAACCGCCGACCAATTGATTAAGAGTCAACTGCTCTACCGACTGAGCTAACGACCCAACGGGACGGATTATTCTCCTCTGCAAGGATGATGTCAAACGCTTACCCTCACTTTTTTGCCGTTATTTTCATTAATATTTGTGAAGCTCATCACTCTTAAAAACGCTATTATTCCCACCGTCTCTGAAGAGACTTGATTAATTAACACTCAGTTATCCGCGATGTAAAAATTACGATACATTTTTTCCGTTGGCATTTTTCATGCCAGTTATAATAAATGCGCACTTAACATTACTATTACAACGTTCACGCACGCTGTCGTTCCGGTCGTGGTGACCAAAGGGCCACTCAGAGCTCAAAAAATTGACGTAAATGAATGCGATATGGCGGAGTTCATACGCAAAAAGCAAAAAACAGGAATCAATACAACATGCAAGAAGAGTCAAAAATCCTCGTCCAGCCTGGGGAAGAGAACGCTGAAGGTTTGCGGCGAAATCTTTCCAACCGTCATATCCAGCTCATTGCCATTGGCGGCGCGATCGGTACCGGCCTGTTTATGGGCTCAGGCAAAACCATCAGCCTCGCCGGTCCGTCCATCATCTTCGTCTACATGATCATCGGCTTTATGCTGTTTTTCGTCATGCGCGCGATGGGCGAACTGTTACTGTCCAACCTCGAATACAAATCTTTTAGTGATTTTGCCGCCGACCTGCTGGGCCCGTGGGCCGGGTATTTCACCGGCTGGACCTACTGGTTCTGCTGGGTGGTCACCGGCATCGCCGACGTCGTCGCTATCACCGCTTACGCACAGTTCTGGTTCCCCGGACTCTCGCAATGGGTCGCATCCCTGCTCTGCGTGCTGGTGCTGCTGAGCCTCAATCTCGCTACTGTGAAAATGTTCGGTGAGATGGAATTCTGGTTCGCGATGATCAAAATCGTCGCCATCGTCGGGCTGATTATCGCCGGGCTGGTGATGGTGCTGACGCACTTCCAGACGCCGACCGGCACCGTCGCGTCCTTCAGCAATCTGTGGAATGATGGCGGGTTCTTCCCGAAAGGCGTGAGCGGTTTCTTTGCCGGTTTCCAGATAGCGGTGTTCGCGTTTGTCGGTATCGAACTGGTGGGCACCACCGCCGCAGAAACTAAAGATCCGCAGAAATCCCTGCCGCGCGCCATCAACGCCATTCCGCTGCGCATCATCATGTTTTATGTGTTCTCACTGATCATGATTATGTCGGTGACACCCTGGAGCCATGTGGTGGCGGATAAAAGCCCGTTCGTTGAACTGTTCGTACTTGCCGGTCTTCCGGCTGCGGCGAGCATTATCAACTTTGTAGTGCTGACTTCGGCGGCGTCTTCCGCCAACAGTGGCGTATTCTCCACCAGTCGCATGTTGTTCGGTCTGGCACAGGAAGGCAATGCGCCGAAAGCGTTCGGCAAGCTCTCTTCCCGCGCTGTACCGTCGAACGGCCTGACATTTTCCTGCATCTGCCTGCTCGGCGGTGTGGTGCTGATTTACCTGATCCCGAATGTGGTGACGGTCTTCACGCTGGTCACGACCGTTTCGGCGATTCTGTTTATGTTCGTCTGGACCATCATCCTCTGCTCTTATCTGGTCTACCGCCGTCAACGTCCGCAACTGCACGAAGCTTCAATCTACAAAATGCCGCTCGGCAAACTGATGTGCTGGGTCTGTATGGCATTCTTTGCTTTTGTTCTGGTACTGCTGACCTTGCAGGATGATACCCGTCAGGCGTTACTCGTCACGCCGCTGTGGTTTGTGATTCTGGCGATTGGCTACGGGTTGCGCAGACGCCAGTCCTGATTGCACGAATATACTGCCAAAGGTATTTGGTAATCACAGTGTCCTGAATTACTGAGGAGCATAAAAATCCTCCTCAGTAATTCTCTCTCATTAATTATTAATCTCTTTTTTATTATAAAGGCGCTGCAAATCCTTTGCGGTACTTTCATTTAAATATTTAAATCATAAACATTCACTAAAAAATATAATTTCCTCTGCGTGATTATTTATGATACACGCCCGCCTCATACCTTAGTTAGCATTAAATTGAATTTAATGTCGATTAGCGTGAGGTCTATATTATGTGTTCTGCAAAGCAAGATGTACAACCAGAAATTATCATTCAGGATAATGACCCCTCTATTATTTATACCGGAAACTGGACCCGATATACCGGACGAGCATACAGCGATGATGGTGCAAGTATGGCGCTGTATGATAACGGTAAGTATTTTGAATACACATTTACCGGTTCAGGCATTGGGTATTACAGCGAAGGAAATACCGATCAGGGCGAAATAGATTTTTATCTTGATGGCGTGTTACACGGTACGGCAACAACCAAAACTTCAACGCGCCAGTACAGCGATCTTATTTATTATATTACCGACATATCGCCCGGAGAACATACTTTTAAAGGGGTGAAAAAAAACGGATCCTGGATGCTGCTTGATCAGCTTAAAGTGTATAACGATGCCGCGCTTACCGCTGAAGTAGAGCAATTTTTAGGCGCAGGCAGTGAAGGGACAGCACGGCTTCAGTTCAATCAATCGCTGGATAGCCAAAGCGGAACTGAACCGGGAAATTATCAGTTGAACAACGGAGCAAGCGTTATCTCCGTCACTTTAAGCAATGACCGAAAGACTGCTGACCTCACCATTACCGGGCTGACCACGCAAACGGATTACACACTCACGTTGAGCCAAATCAGCAACCAGATTCTGACCACCACCGTTCAAAACCAGACCTTTACGCTAAACTACACTGCACTTCCTGCGGAACAGGTTTATGACGACCCGGTCGCCGACATTGTATATGCCGGTAAGTGGACGCACAGCACGAACCGTACACAAAGTATCTTTTATCACACCACCTCGTATACCCAGAGTAATAACTCTGCGACCTTTACACTAAACTTTATTGGTACCGGTATTTCTTATATTGCCGAAAGCAGTAGCGATCAGGGTGATGTTGAAATTTATATTGATGGTGTGTCTCAGGGCAGAATAAGCACCTGGTCTTCCACCCATCTGGACAGCCATATTCTGTATCAAAAGGTGGATTTACCGTTTGGTTCACACACGATTCAGGGAATTAAACGTTCGGGGTCTTATGCACATCTGGATGCATTAAAAGTCTACAATGCCGGTGATCTTGAAATTGTTGAAACCACTACCGACAGTAATAACAATATTCTGGTGACGTTTAACCAGGCTCTGGATTCAACGAGTGCGTTAACTCTCACTAACTCTGTGCTGGATAATAGTGGCGTTATTCAAAGTGTCGCGCTGGATGATTTAAAAACCACACTGACACTTAATGTGCCTGACTTACAAACTGGAATTCCCTATACCCTGACTTTCCACGGATTTAAAAATGAGATCCTGACGAAAGATTTTGCCGATATTCAGGCCACGTTTACTTACAACCAGGGCATGAAGTATTACTACACCTTTGATGATGAAACTGACGGGGCTTTCTTAGAGACCATTAATAACCAACGTAGTGCAATAAGCCAGGGGCAAGCCCCCTCGCTGGTGACGGCAAAGCTTAACAATGGTATCGATTTTGCCAGCGGGCAGCCGGGTTATATTGATTTAGGCGTGCTTGATTGTTTGCAATATTCCGCCTTTACCGTGGAAGYCTGGATATACCCGCGTTCAACAGCGATGAGTATGATCGTCAGCCAGGACACGCGTAATAACAACAACCAGCGCTGGCAGCTTTATACCCAGGACAATCAGCTGGTTTGCACGATGTCGAATGATACCAACAGCACCTCATTTACTTTAAAAACCAAGTCTTTTATTCCGCTGAATGCCTGGACCCACGTCGCCATTTTGCGCCAGGGTGATGAATATGCCCTGGCCGTTAACGGCAATATGGCGATGACAGGCGGCAGTAACGTGGTGCAAACGAACGTCACCACTTCGGTGAAAGTGGGCGGACGGCTGGATACCAACGGCGCKGTGACGGATGCTTTCGACGGTATCATTGATGAAGTTAAATTCTTTGATTCACAGATAAGCCCGCAAACGTTGAGCGGGCATTATCGTCAACTGGCCGACACGAACTTCAACCTTCAGGCGAGTAACGGCACGCTGAAAGCTGTGTTTGTTCACCCGCAATCTGTCGAGCCTGTGCTGAGTGATTTCCGGACACACCTCAAAGTGAACAGTGAAATGCGCGTGGGTTTGCCAATAACTGGTTTTGTGTGGGATGCGGCAAGCAATACGGCAACACTCTCTTTCACGCCACTCGAACTTGCGGCGGTTGAACAAAATATCATCTTCACCGTGCGTTATCGGGAGTTGCCTGTCGATGCGGATTTCTCGCTGGAACCGACCACGATAGCTGCCCCTTCCCTCTCGTCACTGGTGTTAAACGGTTCGTTACTGACGCGCGAAATTTTACGCCCGGATTATCTTTTTACTGACCCCGGCGGTTTTGCAGAAAATGGCAGTGAATACCTGTGGGAAGTGGCGAGCAGTACGACTGGCCCATTCAGTACCATCAACGGGTTGCATACCCGCACAATGATGCTGTTGCCTGAGCACAACGGGAAATACATTCGTGTCACGGTTACACCGCGCAATGAACGCCTGTGCTTTGGTGAGTCACAATCTGTGATTGTCGGGCCTGTCGTTGCGCGAAGTGGCAACCCGCGAACCGACTGGTTCCGCAATGCGCACTACGGCGTATCGCACCATTTCCTGCCTAACTATCTCAATCTCTCATCGGATATTCCGCAAGATGAGAAATGGCAGCCGGGCGAAAGCTGGGACGATTTCCTCAGTACTTTTGACGTGCAGGCTTATGCCAAAGCCGTCAGCGAAACGGGGGCGGGATTTGTTCTGCTGACGATGGATCAACATGCCGGATATAACCTTGGCCCGAATAAAACTCATGACGCCATTCTGGATATTGAACCTGGCGTGCGCAGCGCCATTCGTGATTTGCCGCTGGAAATGGCTCAGGAACTGGCGAAATACGATATCAAACTGATGTTGTACATGATGGGTTACGCGCCTGCTAAAGCCAGCCTGGTCTATTACGATGATGACGCGAATCAGCACTCGCCGGATCGCTGGGGTGACATGCTGGTCCCGCATCTGTACGAATGCTCCCCGTTTGACAACGTTATCACGTCAGAAACCACGCGCATGAATTACGCGGTGGTAAGAGAGTTTGGTGAACGCTACGGTGATTTGTTAGCAGGCTGGTGGTTCGATGGCATGTGGAATAACTACACCGACATGAGCCAGCCCTACAATATCAATGACGTGGTGGACGGCTCGCGGGCGGGGAATCCGGACCGAATTGTCACCGGGATTGGTGTTCATACCCTGACTTACACGGATTACTCAGCGGGTGAATCCTACGGCTCGAAAAATGCCGAAGGCAACTATGTGATGACTGACCTGCCGGACACACGCTGGGACAGCAACGACGGCTATCATCAGTGGTTCCGCTGGATAGCACTCGGTAACCAGGCGGTGAATGCGGGCTGGGGCGCGATGGGTTCAAGCGATACCGGTAAACATTACGATACCGACGCGCTCGCCCAATGGGTGAAAGACGTAGCTGCCCGTGATGGCGTGGCCTGTATGGATATTCGCATCAACCGTTTCGGAGAACTGGACCCGATTGTTTCTCAACAACTTGCGGCCGTCAACGCGGCAGTTTATCCGTCCCTCGATGACGAGCAGTTGCTTGATAAAGTACAGCAAACCACGCTGCGCTATTTCTGGGACTACGCACACCCGACCAGCGGTCTGGCTTTTGAGCGGTTATATCGCAACAGCGATGCCGGGCCTGATGAACCCATTGCGATTGGGGGGAGCGGTTTTGGCATCATGGGGATTTTAGTGGCGATTGAGCGCGGTTTCGTCAGTCGTGAGGATGGGTACGACCGCATTAACAAAATGGTCGATTTCCTTGGCGGGCCGACCACGCGCTACAAAGGGGCCTGGCCGCACTGGATTAACGGCAGCACGGGCGCGACCATTCCGTTTGGTTCCGATGATAACGGTGCCGATCTGGTGGAAACGTCGTATATGGTGCAGGGCTTGTTAACAGCGCGTCAGTATTTTAACGACACTGCGCTGACGGACAAAATCAACGCCCTCTGGCATGACATTGACTGGAACTACTTCACCAATAACAGCAACAGCCTGTACTGGCATATCGATAAAGATTTGCAGTTCACCATGGGGATGAAAATCACCGGCTGGAATGAGGCGATGATAACCTATCTTTTGGCTATCGCTTCTCCGACGCATGCCATCGACCCGGCACTCTGGAAAAGTGGCTGGTCACAGGGAAGTTATAACAACAAAAACAAAGTCTATTACGACATCACGTTGCCGATCGGCCCGACGATGGGCGGCCCGATGTTCTTTATGCACTACTCGTTCCTCGGTTTTGACCCGCGTAACCTGCGGGACAGTGCCAATAACGTGAATTATTTCCAGCAGGGTGAAGCGCAAAGCCAGATCCAGCAGGCTTACAGTATCGATAATCCTGGCGGATTTAACGGCTATGCAGAAAATTACTGGGGACTGACATCGGGTTACGGGCCTGCAGGTTATGCAAGTCATGATCCAACGTCTGATGACGGCACGATTACCCTTACCGCTGCACTATGTGACTTACCTTATTTACCTGAAGCGTCGATGGCAGCGCTGCGCCATTTTTATGACGACCTGGGAAATGCGCTGTGGACAGAGAAATGCGGGTTTATTGATGGTGTTAATCTTTCCAAAAACTGGTATTCCGATGGATATCTGGCCATCGACCAGGGGCCAATCATTGGCATGATTGAAAACCATCGTAGTGGATTGTTATGGCGCTATTTTATGACCTGCCCTGAAATTCAGCAGGCCTTATCTCTTATCGGTTTTGTCGATGATGACATTCCGCCACGTGAGAGTTAATTAACGGTCGGATCTCCGGTGTTTGTCTGCGAGAGTCAATGCAGGCAAACACTTCCCACCGTTATGACAACACTTTGATGCTAACACCTCAGTCCGGGGGAGCCCACGGGCTCCTTTTGCTCTATTGCAGATTACTCCACTTCCAGCGCCTGTCTGAACTGATCCCACATTTTCACCGCCGACGGTCTGGCTGATGCCACTTTCACCGGCAGTTCTGGTGGTGCACCGGCTTTCATCTCGCCGAGATCGAACACAAAGGTGTAATCCGGTTCCTGCCCCATACGTAAATCGCTGACCAGAATATGGCCGCCCTGCTCTTTTACGCTGAAAAAGCCGTGGCTGAACCAGGCGACACGCGCCAGAAAGGCATTATCTTTGTGTGCTTCATACAACGCTTCACCGCGCGGATAGAAGCGGAAACGGATCGGTGAATCCGGGTGCAGCAGCGAGGTAAACCCTTCGCCGTAACTGTCTTTACTCATCACCACCACGCGCCACACCAGCGAATTGAGCGGCGTCGGCGTGACCAGAATCTGTGTGCTTTCGATGTTCTGGCGTTGTAATTCCTCGCCCACATGCCGCGTCACCTGATGTTGCTCGAAGGCGGTACAGGCCAGATATAAACAACTCACGCCCAGCAGCACGTTATTCCACATGATCCCACGCTGTTGCTCGCGGTACAGCGCCAGCCCGACGCCGATGATCAGCGGTAAGGTATAAAGCGGATCGACGATGAAAATGCTGCCGACCGCAAACGGATAGTTTGTGAATGGCAATCCAAGCTGCGTGCCGTACACCGTCATCAGATCCAGCAACGGATGAGTGATCAGTGCCAGCCAGACCGCGCCCCACCAGCGTTTGAAATGCTGCCCGCCGCTGAGCAATTTTGACATCAGCCAGGCAATCAGCGGCGAAACCAGCGTCAGATAAAACAGCGCATGGCTTTCGGTGCGATGCAGGGTCATATTGCTGATGGCGTCACCGTGATCGTAAAACACATCCAGATCGGGCAAGGTTCCGCATACCGCGCCAGCCAGTGCAGATTTCCACACCGGCACCCGTTTGCCCATCACCGCAATGCCGACCGCAGCGCCAAGAACTAATTGTGAAACCGAATCCATTCTGCCCTCTCAGACCCGAAGCTGAATGCCTTCGGTAATAATGCGCTGCACGTTACTCACCGTTTGTTCAAAGAACTCAGGATCACTGAGCGTTTTGCCGGTGATGGCTTCGACCTGCACGCCGAAATCGGCGTAATGCTGCGTGGTCGCCCACAGCATAAATATCAGTTGCATCGGGTCAACAGGTGCGATCAGTTCTGCTTTAATCCAGCCGCGTATCACATCCGATTTATCTTCCACCAGCGTTTTCAGGCTACCGCCCAGTTCCTGTTTCAGCAGCGGCGCGCCCTGCACCATCTCCAGACAAAACAGCTTTGATGCCTGCGGGTGATCGCGCGAAACGCACAGCTTCAGGCGGATATATTCCCGGATAGCTTCCAGCGGATGTTGATCCGACTGCAACGCTTTCAGCGGCGCCAGCCAGATATCCAGCAACCCTTTGAGCACCGCGATATACAAATCTTCTTTCGACGGGAAGTAATACAGCAGATTGGTTTTGGACACGTCGGCGCGCTCGGCAACCTGATCCAGACTGGTGCCATGCATGCCGTACAACGAAAAGAACTCCAGCGCCGCCGCCATGATATTGCTGCGTTTGGCGGCGACGGCCCGCGAGCGTCGCGTCGGCGCTTTCGCCGCCGTCTGGCGGGATTTTTTCTCTCCGGCGTGAGGCAACGGAGGTTCAACCAATGGCTTCACAATGTCTCCCTGAGACAAACAGCAAGACGGAAATCATAACAAATGGAGGTACAAGCGACTATCGCTAAGCCTGTCGATGATGAAAGTAACACCAAAGACAATAAACATTAACCACAAAGAGTTATCCGTTTAACAAATTTGCACCATTTTTGTTCAATCCTGCCTGATAGATGTGCAGTTATTTTTGACCAGATGGTCTGAAACAGACCATTTGCTCCACCTGAAAACGAAACACATTTTTAACTCATTGATAACACTGCGCATTCTAAAAGTGGCATCACGTTTGCAATAGCTTTCCCGTCAGGAGATTTCAGCACGGTGCAATTCGGAACCCGCAGGACGCACTCAAGCCGCGCAGAGATTTTCGCAAGCCCTTGTTTTGGTAATTTTTATTTTCAACCGAGGTGAGCTATGAAAATCGGTGTATTCATTCCTATCGGCAACAACGGCTGGTTAATTTCAGAAACTGCGCCGCAGTACAAACCGACCTTCGAACTGAACAAAACCATCGTGCAGAAAGCGGAGCATTATCATTTTGATTTCGCGCTGTCGATGATCAAACTGCGCGGCTTCGGTGGCAAAACCGAATTCTGGGAACACAATATGGAGTCGTTCACGCTGATGGCCGGTCTGGCTGCCGTGACCTCCCGCATCCAGCTTTATGCCACCGCCGCCACGCTGGTGATGCCTCCGGCGATTGTGGCGCGCATGGCCGCCACCATTGATTCCATTTCCAACGGACGTTTCGGCGTGAACGTCGTCACCGGCTGGCAGAAACCGGAATACGAGCAAATGGGCATGTGGCCGGGCGATGACTATTTCAGCCGCCGCTATGATTACCTGACCGAATACGTCAGCGTGCTGCGCGACCTGTGGGGCACCGGTCACTGCACACTCGACGGCGAATTCTTCAAAATGGACGACTGCCGCGTCAGTCCGCGCCCACAGAGCGAAATGAAAGTGATCTGCGCCGGACAAAGCGATGCGGGTATGGCGTTCTCCGCCAAACATGCCGATTTCAACTTCTGCTTCGGCAAAGGCGTTAACACACCGACCGCCTTTGCACCGACCGCCGCACGCATGAAAACGGCGGCCGAAGCCGAAGGGCGCGACGTTTCTTCTTATGTCCTGTTTATGGTGATTGCCGACGAAACCGACGCCGCTGCCCGCGCCAAATGGGATTTGTATAAATCCGGTGCTGACGCCGAGGCGCTCGCGTGGCTCACCGACCAGAGCAGCAAAGACACCAAATCCGGCGCTGATACCAACGTCCGCCAGATGGCTGACCCGACTTCGGCGGTCAATATCAACATGGGCACACTGGTCGGTTCTTACGCCAGCGTTGCCAGAATGCTTGACGAAATCGACACCGTGCCCGGCGCAGGCGGCGTACTGCTGACCTTTGACGATTTTGTCGAAGGCATCGAAAACTTTGGCCGTTATATCCAGCCACTCATGAAAACCCGCCAGCACATCGGCACTGAGCAGAAAGAGGTCGCATGATGAACGTTGTTGAGAATCAAACTGTGGTCCGCCGCGAGCCCCACAACACCGGCGAGGAAACGATCCTCACAGCACGTCCTGAAGCCATTGCCTTTACGCCGCAGCAAACGGCGCTGATTGTGGTGGATATGCAAAACGCCTACGCCTCACAGGGCGGTTATCTGGATCTGGCGGGGTTTGATGTCTCCGCCACCGCGCCGGTGATTGCCAATATCAAAGTGGCGATTGCCGCTGCCCGCGCCGCCGGAATCAAAGTGATTTTCTTCCAGAACGGCTGGGACAACCAGTACGTCGAAGCTGGCGGTGCCGGTTCGCCTAACTTTCATAAATCCAATGCGCTGAAAACCATGCGTAAACGCCCGGAACTGATGGGCAAACTGCTGGCGAAAGGTGACTGGGATTATGACCTGGTGGATGAACTGCAGCCGCAGCCCGGCGACATTGTCCTGCCCAAACCACGCTACAGCGGCTTCTTCAATACTCAGCTCGACAGCCTGCTGCGCAGCTACGGTATTCACCATCTGGTGTTCACCGGCATCGCCACTAACGTCTGCGTGGAATCTACGCTGCGTGACGGCTTCTTCCTCGAATATTTCGGTGTGGTACTGGAAGACGCCACCCATCAGGCCGGGCCGGAATTCGCACAAAAAGCGGCGATTTATAACATTGAAACCTTCTTTGGCTGGGTCTCCAGCGTACGTAATTTCTGCGATGCCGTGGGTTACAAAACTGAACAAAATGCGGCCTGACCGCTTTCTGAAAAGGACAATTAACCATGCCTAAAAGCGCCATTATTCCGGCTGGCAGCGGCGTTCCGCTGGCACCTTTTGTTCCGGGCACCCTCGCCGATGGCGTGGTGTATGTTTCCGGCACGTTGCCGTTTGATAAAGACAACAATGTGGTGCATGTCGGCGACGCCGCTGCGCAAACCCGCCACGTACTGGAGATCATCAAAAAGGTGATCGAAACCGCAGGCGGCACAATGGATGACGTCACCATGAACTCAATTTTCATCACCGACTGGGCGAACTACGGTGCGGTAAATCAGGTTTACGCCGAATACTTCCCGGGCGAAAAACCGGCACGGTTCTGCATTCAGTGCGGGCTGGTGAAACCGGATGCGCTGATTGAAATCGCCTCGATTGCCCATATCGGCAAATGATGCGTGCGATGGAACCTGTCCTGAACTCCCTGAGGTAACAGCATGTATTACAAGGTACTGGGTAAGAAAAATGCTGATGCAGAAACCGTCGTGCTTTCCTCCGGCCTCGGCGGTTCCGGTGGTTTCTGGCAGCCGCAACTGACCATGCTCGCGGAGCATTTCCGCGTGGTGGTCTATGACCAGCACGGTACCGGCGTCAGTCAGGGCACGGTGCCCGCCGGTTACCGGATGGAAGACATGGCCGATGAACTGGCGGGTATGCTCAACGGGCTGGATATCAGCCGCTGTCATCTGGTCGGTCACGCGCTCGGCGGCATTATCGGCCTGCATCTTGCCCTGCGTTATCCGGCGTTGTTGCAAAGTCTGGTGGTGATTAACGGCTGGACGAAGCTCGACAGCCAGACGCGGCGCTGCTTTGAAGTGCGGCAGAATTTACTGCTCAACAGCGGGGTCGATGCCTACGTGCAGGCGCAGCCGCTGTTTCTGTATCCGGGTGACTGGCTTTCTGAACATGACGCGTTATTGCAGGAAGAGCGCCAGCATCAGGTGGCGCATTTTCAGGGGATGGAAAACCTGCTGCACCGTTTGCAGGCGCTGATGAATTCAGACCTGACGGCGTCGCTTGGACAAGTGATCACCCCGACGCTGGCTTTCAGTTGTAAAGACGATTTGCTGGTGCCGTGGTCGCGTTCGGTCGATCTCGCTTCCCGTCTGCCTAACGGCGAACACACGCAAATGCTGTACGGCGGCCACGCCATGAGCGTAACCGACCCGGAAACCTTTAACCCGATTTTACTGGACTGGCTGCTGCGGCACTCATCGCAAGCGTCCGCTACGCCGTCCGGTCACCTGCCCACGGAGACATCATGGCCGAAGCATTAACCGCCACCGCGCTGGCAACCTTATTCACCGAAGCCCGCACGCACAACGGCTGGCTGGATAAACCGGTCACCAGCGAACAACTGAAAACGATTTACCAACTGGCGCGCATGGGGCCGACCTCAGCCAACTGCAGCCCGCTGCGCATCGTGTTTATTCAGAGTCCGGAGGCGAAAGAAAAACTGGCTCCGGCGCTTTCGGGCGGCAATCTGAAAAAAACCATGACTGCGCCGGTGACGGCGATCATTGCCTGGGATCCGGAATTTTACGAACTGCTGCCGGAACTGTATCCCTCCGGCGATGCCCGTTCGTGGTTCACCTCCAGCCCGCAACTGGCGCACGACACGGCATTTCGCAACAGCAGCTTGCAGGC
The DNA here is from genome assembly GCF_056402435.1 of Rahnella sp. P4_A8. NCBI lineage: Bacteria > Pseudomonadati > Pseudomonadota > Gammaproteobacteria > Enterobacterales > Yersiniaceae > Rahnella > Rahnella sp. P4_A8. The sequence goes on from NZ_JBFUHK010000009.1 coordinate 37,245, forward strand.
CGCGTACCTGATCATGGCCTGCCGCTCCCTCGGGCTGGATACCGGGCCGATGTCCGGTTTTGACAACGCCAGAGTCGATGAAACATTTCTGGCGCAGGAAGGCTGGAAATCTAATTTCCTGATCAACATCGGTTACGGCGATCACAGCAAAGTGTATCCGCGTGCACCGCGCCTTGATTTCGACCGCGCCTGCCGCGTGCTGTAAGCATCAATGAAAAAATTTGAGGACACGACCATGCCATCAACCCTGAACGCCACACTGCCTGTTCCCGATATGCCAGTCGTCGAGAAACACGCTGCCGTTGAAAAACACGCTGCCGTTGAGAAACACGCTGCCGTTGAGAAACAAGCCGCCGTTGAAAAACAAGAGTACCGCGATGCGATGGCGCGCCTCGGCTCAGCCGTCAACATCATCACCACCGACGGCCCCGGCGGACGTGCAGGTTTCACCGCCTCCGCCGTATGCAGCGTCACCGATTCGCCGCCGACATTGCTGGTCTGCCTGAACCGCTCAGCGTCGGTGTATCCGGTCTTCAAAGAGAATCAGGTGCTGTGCGTTAACACGCTGGCTGATTGCCATGAGTCACTGTCCAATTTATTCGGTGGAAAAACGCCGACGGAGCAACGCTTTGAAGCCGCTGAGTGGGAACGCCTCGCCACCGGCTCACCGATCCTCACCGACGCGCTGGTGTCGTTTGACTGCAAAGTCACGCAAATCACCAGCGTCGGCACCCACGACATTTTGTTTTGTGAAGCCGTTGCGTTACGACGCAACGACGACAGCCACGGACTGGTGTATTTCGACCGGCGCTATCACCCGCTGATGCGTCAGATAGCCTGATAACTCAATCCTCAACTTAGTAAGGGTCGTGCATGGCAAATACCTGGTTTCCACAATGGCGTAAAAGAGAAGGCAATCTGGATGGCGCAGTGATCGCACCGGATGAACGATTGCCGTTCGGATCGACAGTAATCATGGGGCTGCAACATACGGTGGCGATGTTTGGTGCCACCGTGTTAATGCCATTGCTGATGGGTTTTGATGCCAACATGGCGATTTTGATGTCGGGCATCGGCACCCTGCTGTTCTTCCTGGTGGTCGGCGGACGCGTACCCAGTTATCTCGGTTCCAGCGCCGCGTTTGTCGGGCTGGTGATCGCTGTGACCGGCTACAGCGGCCACGGCGCGAACCCGAATATCGGCGTGGCGCTGGGGGGCATTATTGCCTGCGGCGTGATTTATACATTGATCGGTTTTGTGGTGATGGCAGCCGGTACGCGCTGGATTGAACGTCTGATGCCGCCGGTCGTCACCGGTGCGGTGGTGATGGCAATTGGTCTGAACCTCGCGCCGATTGCCATTAACAGCGTGTCGGCCTCTTCATTTGACAGCTGGATGGCGGTAATGACCGTGCTGTGTATCGGCTCGGTGGCGGTGTTCACCCGCGGCCTGGTGCAGCGCCTGTTATTGTTGCTCGGTCTGGTGGCGGCGTACCTGATTTACATGGTCATTACCAACGGCCTCGGGCTGGGCGCACCGGTAGATTTCAGCGCCGTGGCACAGGCGCCGTGGTTTGGCATCCCGGCCATCACCACGCCGGTGTTCAGTTCTCACGCCATGCTGATGATTGCGCCAGTGGCGGTGATTCTGGTGGCGGAAAACCTGGGCCACATTAAAGCCGTGGCCGGTATGACCGGCAAAAATCTCGACCCGTACATGGGCCGCGCGTTTGTCGGTGACGGTCTGGCAACCTTACTTTCCGCCTCGGCGGGCGGCACCGGTGTCACGACTTATGCCGAAAACATCGGCGTGATGGCGGTCACCAAGATTTACTCCACGCTGATTTTTGTTGCTGCGGCGATTGTTGCCATTGTGTTGGGCTTCTCGCCCAAGTTTGGTGCACTGATCCACACCATTCCGGGGCCGGTACTCGGCGGCGCATCGATTGTGGTGTTCGGACTGATTGCTGTGGCAGGTGCCCGCATCTGGGTACAAAACCAGGTGGATCTGGGACTTAACGGAAATTTGATCATGGTGGCAGTCACGCTGGTACTGGGCGCAGGCAACTTTACCCTGAGTCTGGGCGGCTTCAGCATGGGCGGCATCGGCACAGCCACGTTTGGTGCCATTTTACTCAATGCCTTCCTGAGTCGCAGCAAACAGGTAAAAATTCAGCCTGAAATAAAAGCTGGCACAGAAGCTGCATTAAAAGATCACTGACGACCTCAGTTTCTCCTTAGCTCATCATTTTTGATGATCGCCAGCGGTTAGCCGGTCCACCCGTCCGGATTAGCCGCTGGTTTTTTTCTTTCTGCCTCCCGCACATTTTCCCTAATGCCGTTTCCAGCTAACGATTGCAAAATTCCTTCGTTCACCTCCCCCTTAAATTGGTTTGTTATGGGTTCAGCACTTTGGTTCTAAGCACACCAAAGTCATCACCTGTCACCATGACCAATAAGAAAAAGGGTTTAACGATGAAGAACATTCGCCGGATTAACGCGGTGACCCGCGCACTGGCTTTAGGGGCACTTCTCACCAGCACGTTTTCTGCCATCGCCGCCGACGGCACACCGGTTCAGGGCGGCACGCTGATTTATCTTGAACAGCAGGCGCACACCAACCTGTATCCGCCCGCAGGTGGCTTCTACCCGAACGGCGGCATACTCAATCAGATCACCGACAAACTGACTTACCAGAATCCGAAGACGCTGGAGATTGAACCCTGGATTGCTGAATCCTGGTCATTCAACGCAGATAAAACCGAATACACCTTTAAACTGCGTCCGGGCGTGACCTTCTCCGACGGCACGCCGCTCGATGCCAACGCGGTCGCCAAAAACTTTGATACTTACGGTCTGGGCAACAAAGAGCATCACCTGCCGGTCTCCGAAGTCATCAACAATTATGACCACAGCGAAGTGGTTGATCCGCTGACCGTGAAGTTCTATTTCAAAAAATCCTCGCCGGGATTCCTGCAGGGCACGGCAACCATTGGCTCCGGTCTGGTGTCGCTGAGCACGCTGGATCGTAATTTTGATGCGCTGGGCGACGCCACGCACATCATCGGTTCCGGCCCGTTTGTGGTCAGCAAAGAAACGCTGGGGCGTGAAGTCGATCTGACTGCCCGCAAGGATTACAACTGGGGGCCGAAAAACCTTAAACAGCAGGGTCGCGCTAACCTCGACGGCATCAAAGTGATCGTGACCGGTGAAGACAGCGTGCGTATCGGCGCACTGCTGGCGGGTCAGGCTGATTTCATCCGTCAGGTTCAGGCGTATGACGAGAAACAGGCCAAAGACCAGAACTTCCCGCTTTATGCCGCGCCGACCAAAGGCGTTAACGACAGCATTTCGTTCCGGCCGGACAACGCGCTGGTGTCGGATCTGAAAGTGCGTCAGGCGCTGCTGCACGCCACCAACAGCAAACAGGTGGTCGATACGCTGTTCTCACCAAACTATCCGCAGGCCACTTCGGTGATTGCCAAAACGGCGGCCGGTTATGTCGATCTGAGCCACAAACTGACCTACGACCCGACGCTGTCCAAAAAGCTGCTCGATGAGGCGGGCTGGAAACCAGGCCCGGACGGCATCCGCCAGAAAGACGGCAAAACGCTGTCACTGACTATTTATGAATCGCTGCCACAGCCGCAGAACAAAGAGGTGTTGCAACTGGTTTCCCAGCAATGGAGCCAGGTCGGCGCGAAGCTGAATATTCTGGCGGGCGACGCGGGCAGCCGCGTAGCGGATAACCTCGATCCGGAGAAAACCCCGGCTAACGTGGTGGAAGTCGGACGCGCCGATCCGGACGTCATCAAAAGCTCCTTCTACCCGACCAACCGCGATGCGCTGCTGCAAAAAGGCGGCCTCAGCAGCAAAGTGAAAAGCTTCCGCGACGACAAACTTAACGATCTGCTGACCGCGATTTCTGCCGAAGTCGATCCGAAAAAACGGCTTGAACTGACCGGTGACGTGCAGAACTACCTGCTCGATCAGGCGTATGTCATTCCGATTTTCGAAGAGCCGCAGGTGTTTGCCGGTGCGCCGTATTTCAAAGGCGTAAGCTTTGAAGCGGTCGGGCGTCCGAGCTTCTACGGCGCATGGCTGGAAAAGCATTAACAGACGGGAGTAAATCATGAGCCGATACGTGAGCGGTCGATTCGGGCAGGCTTTGCTGGTGTTGTGGGCGGCGTTTACCGTCTCCTTCATCCTGTTGCAGGTGCTGCCCGGCGACGCGATTCTGATTAAATTCCAGAACCCGGACATGGGATTAAGCCCGGCACAAATCGCCGATATGCGTGCCGCTTACGGCGCGGATGTGCCGGTCTGGCAACAATATCTGCATACGCTGGGCAATTTTCTGCGCGGGGATCTGGGTTACTCGATTCAGGCTGGCGTACCGGTCACCGAATTACTCAGCAGCAACTTTCCGCCGACACTGCGTCTGGCACTGATGGGTTTTGCTCTGGCCGCCGTGGTGGCTTTTGCGCTGGCATTTCTCTCCAGCCTGCTGCATTTCGGCTGGCTGAAAAATGCTTTGCAGGCGCTGCCGTCGCTGTTTATTTCCATCCCGACCTTCTGGCTGGGCATCGCGCTGATTCAGTTTTTCTCGTTCCATCTGCGCTGGATCCCGGTGATTAATCCGGGTGAATGGGTCGGGCTGATTCTGCCGGTTATCACCCTGGCGGTACCGATTTCCGCGCCGCTGGCGCAGATCCTCATCCGCAGTATTGATCAGGTGCAAACCCAGCCGTTTGTCGCCGTCGCCCGCGCCAAAGGTGCCAGCCGCAGCGGCGTGTTGTGGCGTCATGTGGCGCGCAACGCCCTGCTTCCGGCGCTGACCATTGCCGGTTTGTTGTTTGGCGAACTGATTGCCGGGGCGCTGATCACCGAAACCGTCTTCGGTCTTAACGGCCTCGGACAACTGACCCAGCAGGCAGTGAATAATCAGGATGTCGCCGTGTTGCAGGCGATTGTGGTGATTTCCGCCGCCGCCTTTGTTGGCATCAATTTACTGGTCGATTTGTTGTATCCGCTGCTCGACCCGCGCCTTAAAACCTCTGCCTCTAAACATTCAGGAGGAGCCACCGCATGAGCAGCTTACCGCTTGGCAAAAGCATTCTGTCGTTGCCGGTGACACAGCGCCGCCGCTGGAAACCTGCCCGCCTGCAACCGGGGTTAATTCTCGCCTGGCTGGTGATGGCGACCGTCATTTTGTGGGCGATTGCCCCCGGCTTATTTACGGATTACAGCGGTACCGAAGGGATTGCCGGTGCGCAGCGTCTGGCGCCGCAGGCCGGACACTGGCTGGGCACGGATCAGCTCGGCCGCGATGTGTACGCACGCATTGTGTATGGCGCATCGCATTCCCTTTCCGGTGCACTGGTCGCGGTGGCGCTCGGGCTGGTGTTCGGCACCGCGCTAGGGCTGGCGGCGGGTGCCAGCGGCGGTCTGGTGGATGCCATTGTCATGCGCATCAATGACGTATTGCTGTCAATTCCCGGCCTGCTGTTGTCACTGAGCGTGATTATTCTGCTCGGCTTCGGCACGGTGCACGCAGCGATTGCCGTCGGTGTCACGTCGGTTGCCAACTTCGCCCGCCTGGCACGCGCCGAAGTGGTGCTGGTACGTCACAGCGATTACGTCGAAGCCGCGTACGGCAGCGGCGGATCCTTCTTCGCTGTTTTGTGGCGACACATTTTGCCCAACTCGCTGACCTCAGTGATCGCCTTCTCGGCGTTGCAGTTTGGCAGCGCGATTCTGGCGATTTCCACCCTGAGTTTTCTCGGTTATGGCACGCCACCGCCGACACCGGAATGGGGTTTACTGATTGCCGAAGGCCGCAATTACATTTCCACCGCCTGGTGGCTGACCACCTTCCCCGGCGTGGTGGTGGTTTTAGTGGTGCTTTCCGCCAACCGCATCAGCCAGTCATTACGCAGGAGAACGCGATGAACGCACAGGCCACTTTTACGCATGACGCTCCGCCGGTTCTCGAACTGGAAAACGTATCGATTGCCTACGACGGCAAACCGGTGGTGCATAACGTATCGTTTTCCATTAACGCCGGGGAGGTGCTGGCGCTGGTCGGCGAATCCGGCTCAGGGAAAACCACCACCGCACAGGCGATTATTGGCCTGCTGGCAGAGAACGGCCATATCGAACAGGGCGAAATCCGTCTGAACGGTTCCGACATCAGCCAGTGGTCGCAGCGCCGTCTTGATGCCCTGCGCGGTGCGCGCATCAGCCTCATTCCGCAGGATCCGACCAGTTCGCTGGATCCGGTGAAAACCATCGGTTCGCAGGTGGCGGAAATTCTCGATATCCATCAGCGCCTGCCGCGTGTGCAGCGCGACGCCCGCGTGGTGGAACTGCTGTCACGCGTCGGTCTTTCGCATCCTGAGCAACGGGCGAAACAGTATCCGCACGAGCTTTCCGGCGGCATGAAACAGCGCGTTTTAATCGCCATTGCCATTGCGCTGCAACCGGCGCTGATCATCGCCGATGAGCCGACCAGCGCGCTGGACGTCACAGTGCAAAAACGCATTCTGGATTTGATCGACGAACTGCGCCGCGAATCCGGCACCGCCGTGTTACTGGTGACACATGACCTGGCGATTGCTGCCGAACGCGCCGACCGGTTGCTGGTGTTCCGTCACGGCAAAGTGCAGGAACAGGGCATCACACGCGAGGTGCTGAGCGCACCGAAAAGTGATTACACCCGCCAGCTTTTCGCCGATGCCCCGGCCCTTTCCGGCCGTCACCGTGCACAACTTCGCGCAGCGGAAGATCCGGTGCTGGTGGTCGAAAACATCACCCATGATTTCACGCTGGGTGGCAAACATCAGGCGGCGTTCCGCGCGGTGGATCACGTGTCATTCAGCATTCCGCGCGGCACCACCCATTCGCTGGTCGGCGAATCCGGCTCTGGCAAAACCACGCTGGCGCGCATTCTGCTCGGTTTTCAGAAACCGGACAGCGGACGCGTACTGATCGACGGTGAAGACATCACACGGCTAAAAGGTGAAGCCTTGCGGCAGTTACGCAAGAAAATCCAGCTGGTATATCAGAACCCGTTCGCCTCGCTGGATCCGTCGCAAACGCTGTTTCGCGTGATCGAAGAACCGCTGCTGAATTTCGAAAAAATCCCGGCTGCCGTGCGCCGTGAACGGGTGCTGGATATCGCCCGCCGCGTGGCGCTGCCGGAAGAATTACTCAGCCGTAAACCTCGCGAACTATCCGGCGGTCAGCGCCAGCGTGTGGCGATTGCGCGCGCGCTGATTTTAGAGCCGAAAGTGCTGATCCTTGATGAAGCCACGTCGGCGCTCGACGTCACCGTGCAGGCGCAAATCCTGACGTTACTTCAGCAGTTACAGGACTCACTCGGCCTGACCTATTTGTTTATTTCGCACGATCTGGCCACCGTCCGGCAAATCTCACACAGCGTCTCGGTGTTAAACCGCGGGCAGCAGGTGGATTCCGGCAATGTGGAAGACGTTTTCGCCCTGCCTTCCAGCGATTACACCCGCCAGCTTATCGATGCTATTCCCGGTCGCCACCGCGCCGCATAAACCAGACCATGAAACAAGAGGGACATTATGAGCAGTAAACGTCTTGGATTTTTCACCCGCCTGCTGGACAACACCAGTGCGCAGGAACGTTACCGGCTGGCGACCGAGCAAATCATTCATGCCGAACGGTTAGGTTTTGATTCCGCGTGGGTCGCGCAGCACCATTTTCATGAAGCCGAGGGCGGCCTGCCTGCACCACTGGTTTTTCTTGCGCAGGTCGCGGCGCATACCCGCTTTATCCGTCTCGGCACCGGCGTAATCACCCTGCCGATGGAAAACGCATTACGCGTTGCCGAAGACACTGCCGTGCTGGATTTACTCTCCGGCGGACGGCTTGAGGTTGGTTTAGGCTCGGGCGGCACACCGTCATCCTTCCCGCCGTTCGGGCTGGAAAGTCACGAACGCGGTACGGCATTTGGCAACAATCTGCAAACCCTGCTCACCGCCTGGCGCGGCGAACCGCTGGCGGGCACCGATAACCGCTTATATCCGGCGGCGCCGCAACTGGCGAACCGCGTCTGGCAGGCGACTTTCTCGGTGGACGGCGGCGCACGTGCCGGTAAATCCGGCGACGGGCTGATGCTCTCGCGCACCCAGCCACGTCCGGCGGACGCGCCGGATTTGCGTCTCGATGAGCTGCAAAACCCGATTATCGATGCCTATCTGGATGCACTGCCGGAAGGCGTACCGCCGCGCATCATGGGTTCGCGTACCGCATTCGTCACCGAAAATGGCGATGAAGCGCGTGAGCTGGCGCAAAAAGGCTTACGCCGTCAGGCCGAAAATCACCGTGCCAGCGGACAGACGGTGCAAGGCGACACGCTGGATGATTACATCCGCACCTTCGACGTGCATCTCGGCACGCCAGCGCAGGTGACCGCAACGTTGCAGGCCGATACCGCGCTGGCCCGCGTCACCGATCTGGCGTTTCAGGTGCATTCCATCGATCCGCCGCATCCGTATATTTTACGTTCCATCGAACTGATTGCCCGTCACGTTGCGCCCGCGCTCGGCTGGGTTCGCCGCACACCGCAGCGCAGTGTTTCCACCTCTTCTGCCGATTCCTCATTCTCAAGGGAAGCCCTATGACTACCTGTTCGACCGACCTGCTGGAAAAACTGGCCGATATTGCCCCGGATTCCGCATTGAAACAGGCTCGCGATACCCGCGACGCCGCCACCCGTCACGCACAGGGCAGCTATGACGCGCTGTTTACCGAACAGGATGGCGTGGATTTCTCACTGGCTGAGCGCCTGCGGCTGGCGCAAAACGTCGCGCGCTGGCACGGCGATTCGCAGCTGACTAACCACTATTCCGAGCGTTTGCAGGATTTGCCGGATATCGACGAAAGCGCGCGCCTCGACGCGGCACTGACCCACGGTGAACGTCTGAGCTTCAAACCCGCCAGCGCGACTCCGGAGCATTTGCAGGCACTGAAAAAAGCTGGCTGGTCGGTGGATGCCATTGTCACGCTGTCGCAACTGATCGCCTTCGTCAGTTTCCAGAGCCGCGTGCTGCGCAGCTACCGTCTGATCGGTGGCAAGCCGGTGGAGAACGGCAGCAATAAGCCGGTCGGTGCCGCGTTCTGGCGCACCGAACCGAACACGCACAGCGGCCGCGATGCACCACAGGCCTTTACCCAGGAAGAACTGGGCTGGGAGCCGTGGATCCCGGCGAAAAAACTGGAAGAATTTGATGAAGCCCAGCAGGCGATACTGGCGAAATTCGGCCATACCGATTCTGACTATTTCCGCCTGTTAGGTCGTAATTTACCGGTACTCGAACAGCGCACGCTGACCGACAAAGGGATTTTCTATACCTCCGGCGGGTTGCCGCGCAAAGAGCGCGAACTGGCGGCGACGGTTGCCAGCAAAATTAACGGCTGTATTTATTGCGCCTCGGTGCATTCGCGCAAAGCCAGCCAGCTTTCCAAACAGACGGAAGATGTCCAGCGTCTGATCGACACCCCGCCGGGCGGCATTCTCAGCAAAGAACAATCTCCGCGCTGGCAGGCTGAAATTGATTTCGCCGCCGCGCTTTCCGCTACCCCACCGGTCGCCACTGAGCAGCACATTGCGGCGCTGCGCGAGCAAGGTTTAAGTGAGCTGKAGATTGTCGATCTGGCGCAGTCTGCGGCGTTCTTCGCCTGGGCAAACCGTCTGATGTTAACGCTGGGAGAACCGTTTAATGACTGAAGCACAACATTCGCAGCCCCTTCGCCCGCAGCTTGATCACGTGGTGATCAACGTCGCCGAACAACTGGATCAGGCCGGGCAGCAGTTCCGCCGTCTGGGGTTTCATCTCACGCCGCGCGGGCATCACTCGCTGGGATCCAGCAATCATCTGGCGATTTTCGGCGAAAACTATCTTGAACTGCTCGGCTATGAGCCGGGCAACGCTCACACCCGCAAAGACCTGTGGCAGGCACCGCTTGGCCTGACCGGTCTGGTGTGGAAAACGCAGAATTCATCGGCGGTATACGAACATCTGCAACAGCAAGATATTGCCGGTTCCGCACCGGCGGAGTTCTTCCGCCCCGTCGGGCTCAACGACGGCACTTCACCGAATGCGCGATTCCGCACCGTACCGCTGGCCGCCAGCCGCGTACCGAATGGCCGCAGTTTCTTTTGTCATCATCTGACGCCGGAACTGGTGTGGCGCAACGAATGGCAACACCACCCGAACGGTGTTGCCGATATCACCGGTTTCGTGATTTCTGCGGCAAATCCGCAGGAAGCCGCTCAGGTGTATGGCGAATTGTTTGGTGTCAGTGCGCTGGAGTTCAAACCGCAGGAAGTCGTGCTGCGCGCAGGCCGCGCCACCGTCCGGTTTATCACACCGGAGCAAGCCGCCGCCGAATTCGGCATTGTGCCGGAAGGCGAGAACGGCAGCGCCCGCATGGTCGGACTGGAATTCGCCACGCGGTCGCTGGAGGCAGTACGGAATAGTTTACGGGTCGGGGAAATACCTTTCAGGGATGACGTTAACCGTGTGTCTGTCCGGGCAGCGGACGGGCTTGGCGTGGCGCTTGGATTCAGCGAGGAATGATCTGCTTTTAGCTCCTCCCCCTGCGAAGGGGGAGGCCGGGAGGGGGTTTTAAGTATTAACGCAAATGCCTGTCCGGTAACTTAACCCGCTGATTTGTCTTTAATACCCCACCCCAACCCTCCCCTTCGCAGGGGAGGGAGTCGATCGAGTTTCCGCTGAAGACTTTAGATCTTTTCGCTCTTAGTTATCACTTTTATTTTGTTGCTTAAATTCCCTGATATGTTAAAACTCTGCTACTGCGAGTCTTAGACGGCTAAACGTCTAAATCCCCAACCGTCTATTTAATAAGGCCCAACGCCCAGTGACTTCCTCCCTCCTTGAGATGCGTAATATCTCGATTTCATTTGCCGGTTTCCCTGCCCTGCGCCAGGTGGATTTCACGCTGGAAGGCGGATCCGTCCATGCATTAGTCGGCGCAAACGGCGCGGGGAAATCGACGCTGATGGCGGTGCTTTCCGGCACGCATGACCATTACAGCGGGCAGATCACTATCGACGGCGAAGCGGTAAATATCCGCCTGCCGCATCATGCCCGCGAGCACGGTATTCATCTGGTGCAGCAGGAAGTGGATGTCGCGCTGGTGCCGACGCTGAACGTTGCGGAAAACATCATGCTCGACCGCCTTTCCGAACCGGGCCATCTGCATAACTGGCCGCAGCTTTACCGCCAGGCGCAACTGCTGACTGAGCAGCTCGGCCTGAACATCAGCCTGCGGGCGCGGATCGAAAGCTGCACGCTGGCCGAGAAACAACTGATTTTGCTGGCGCGGGCGTTATCGCATAAATGCCGTTTTCTGATCCTTGATGAACCGACCGCCCCGCTGGATCAGGCGGAAAGTGCACGCCTGTTCGCGCTGGTCCGCAAGCTGAAAGCCGCCGGAATGGCGATCGTATTTATCTCGCACCGTATTCATGAACTGCGCGATATCTGCGACCGTATGACGGTGCTGCGTGACGGGCGTCTGGTCAGCGATGACAGCATGGACGGCCTGAGCAACGAGCACATTATCGAGAAAATGATCGGCCATCAGCTCGACGATATCTATCCGCCGCGCCGCCCGCCGCACAGCGGTGAAACGCTGCTAAGCATTCACGGGATGCACGATAAAGACAAACTGCGCGATATCTCGCTGCGACTGCATCGTGGCGAAATTCTTGGCATCGCCGGGCTGGCGGGTGCCGGAAAAACGGAACTGTGCAAAGCGTTGTTTGGCGCAACGCCGAGTCAGGTAGAAAGCGGTGAGCTGAATGGCAAACCGTGGAAGCCGAAGGAGCCGCACCTTTCTGTCGAACAGGGGCTGGCGTTAGTACCGGAAGAACGGCGCAAGGAAGGGATTTTCATTGACGAAAATATCCCGATGAACCTGAGTGTGACCGCTGATGACACCTTTTCGCGCTGGAGTATTTTCAACGCGCGCCAGTCGCTGTCATGGGCAAAAGACATTATCAGCCGCTTAGGCATTCGCGCTTCCGGGCCGATGCAGAAGCTGGCCCGGCTTTCCGGCGGCAACCAGCAAAAGGTCGCCATCGGGAAATGGCTGCGCAGTGAGAGTCAGGTGTTGATCTTCGACGAACCGACCAAAGGCGTGGACATCAAGGCCAAAACGGACGTGTTCAGGCTGATCGACGGCCTGGCGCAACAGGGAAAAGGCATTATTTATGCTTCCGGTGAGTTCGCCGAACTGGTCGGTTTATGCGACCGCATTCTGGTGTTATGGGACGGCCGTATCGTCGCCGAACTGAACGCCGCAGACGTCGACGAAGAAACCTTATTAGTCTATTCAACCGGAGGAATACCCGCGTGAACAAAGCCGTGGTGAGTAAAGAAAACGTGCCCGATGCCCGCCAGCCGTGGCGTCATCAGCTGTTCGAATTTTTATATAAATGGGGCATGTTGCTGACCGTGGTGTTGCTGATCGCCGCTTTTGGTCTGGCGTCAGATAACTTCCTCGAACCGTCGAACATCATAAATATCTTGCGTTCGATTGCCATCGTGACGGTGATTGCCATCGGCGTGTCGATTTCCCTGGCGGTCGGCGGCTTCGATTTATCGGTCGGCTCAACGGCATCGCTTGCCAATGCGCTGGTGATTTCGATGTTCGTCTGGCACGGTTTTGGCACGACCGAAGCGATACTTATCACGCTGGCGTTGTGTACGCTGGTCGGCCTGTTCAACGCCTTTCTGATCGTCATCCTGAAAATTCCTGACATGCTGGCAACGCTCGCCAGTCTGTTTGTGATTCAGGGCGCAGCGATGACTTACAGCTACGGCGGTTCCATCACTGAAAACATGTTATTGCCGAGCGGCGACATGGCCGAAGGCACGGTCCCTGCGGTGTTCAGCCTGCTCGGTCAGGTGCCGGTGATTGTGATCGTGATGGCCGTCGTGACCATTGCGGTGCAACTGTTTATGTCGCTGACCAAGCATGGCCGCCGCATGTACGCCATCGGCGGAAATCCGCTGGCCGCACGTCTGGCGGGGATCCGCACCGCGCGCTACCGCGTGATTGCTTATGTGATGTCATCCGTGCTTGCCGGTGCAGGCGGGATTTTGCTGGCTTCACGCATCGGTTCTTCGCAGGTGAATGCCGGTGGCGGCTATCTGATGGATGCCGTTGCCGCCGCTTATATCGGTTTCTCACTGGCCGGTTCCGGTAAGCCTAATGCGCTCGGCACACTGCTTGGCGCGGTGATTTTAGGCGTGCTGTCAAACGGGCTGGTGATGTTGTCGGTGCCGTATTATGCGATGGATATCATCAAAGGGCTGGTGCTGGCAGTGGCGTTAGCGCTGACGTATATCCAGAAGAGATAGCGGAGGCCGCTGCTATATTTCGGCCTCTTTAAGGTCAACACCGTGGGCTCGCCGCCCACACTGGCCCAAAGGGTTTTAAACGAAACCCTTTGGAATCCTGCGTTTTTTTAACTGCGCGCTTCGCTCGCTGACTATGTTTCAGCAACCACAGCGACAGGCTGGAAATCTTGCCGCTGCGCGGTACCTTCTCTCGGTCTTCGAGCCATAGGTCTCGAAGCCGCTCCGTTCAGCAAGATTTCTGAATCGCCCGCGGGATCTTAAATTCAAGGGCAGACAGTTTAAGATTTCAACATCAGTCAGGTTGTGAATTAAGAGCCTGAGGCCGGTTCCAAAATACCGCCGGACGAGAGGTGGAAAACCGCGCATGTTTTTGCGCGGGTTGTAACCCGATGGGAGGGAACCGCGCAGCGGCGGGATTTTGCGGCTATCACTGCGGCTGATGAAACATAGTCAGCGAGCGGAGCGCGCAGTGAAAGAGCCCGGGGGGTCTTGGGGGGCGGCGGCGATAAGCCGTCCCCCAAGTCGGTGTGGGCCGACGCCCACGACCTTGAATTTGAATTTGAATTTGAATTTGAAGTTGAAGTTGAAGTTGAAGTTAAAACCGCCCCTGATTCGGTCAAAATCAGATCACACCAGCACCTTATACATCACACTCGTCGACTCCAGCATTCCCCCCGTCGACATCGCATAATGCGGAATCGTCCCGCTCAGGGTGAAACCCTGATTTTCATACAATGTCTGTGCCGGACTGCCGGTGACGGTATCCAGCACCAGCAAGGTTTTGCCCTCTTCCCGCGCCAGCGCTTCAACCGCCGTCATCAGTTTACGCGCGATACCCTTGCGGCGGCCATCGGGGTGAACCATCAGTTTAACCACGTCACCGCGGTGCGCACCGTTGGCGGGCTGATCGACCACCAGTTGCACCGTGCCGATGATTTTGCCTGCCATGCGCGCCACCAGCAGGCGTTTTTCGCCACGCTCAAAAGCCGGTAACAGCTTTTGCCAGAACGCCTGCGCCTGCACAAAACCGAAAGGCAAAATAAAACCGATGCTGGCACCCAACGCCACGGACTGCATCAGGGTTTCGGCCAGCGCATCCAGATCGATTTGCGACAATACGCCGCCCTGCACTTCACTGATCACCACTTCATTGCTGTTTTGCATCATGTTAAACCTTACTCAGTCAGACATTTAAGGACGTGAAATGACGATGGCGTAGCGGGCATCTGCCGGGCCGGGTACGTAGAAAGAAGTCCTGCCGTGAAGATGAAAACGCAGGCAGTCGCCCGGTTCCAGCCGGTAACTGCGGCCATCGAGCACAAATTCCAGTACACCTTCAAGCATCCAGATATGCTGTTCGAGTCCCTCTACCGGCGGTGCGTCGTAAGTAATGCTGGCGCCAGCTTTCAGCACACCTGAAATCAACTCAGCACGAAAACCCGGTGCTGGTGCGGAAACGGAACGACGCTCGAAGCCGGTTTCCCGGTCATGCCACACCGGTTGTTGCGATGCGCGGATAAGCTCCGGGGGGTTATCTTCCAGCGCCATCAGCAAACGGGAAGTGGTCAGCCCGTAAGCCGCACTCAGTTTGCCCAGCAACGAGGCCGTCGGGCTGGTCTCTGCCCGCTCCACGCGTGAAAGTGTCGCGCGGCTTATGCCGGTCATCTGCGCCAGTTGTTCAAGTGACCAGCCCTGGCTGACGCGTAATTCAGCCAGCCGTTCCGCCAGACGGAGATCGTGATTGTCCTGCCCTTCTCCCATTTTCTTACCCTGCCGTGAAATCTCAATACAGGGAAAATATCTCTTATATGAGAATATCGCAAGTTAAAAAAGTGTAACCAAAAGGATTTTCCAAGTTGTACAGAAATAATAAAGTTGTACAACTTTACGATGTGGCGCTAGAGTTAGCTTATAAGTGGTATGAATATTTGGATGGAAATATGTCTCTGTACAGCATCGGTGAAGTCGCCCGAATTTGTGGTATCAACCCGGTCACGTTGCGTGCCTGGCAGCGGCGTTATGGCCTGCTGAAGCCACAGCGCACAGAGGGTGGCCATCGTCTGTTTAATGATGATGATCTCGACACCATCCGCACCATTCTGGGCTGGATCAATCGCGGTATTCCGGTTGGTCAGGTGAAATCTTTGCTGGAAGGTAAAGTGGACGTGCTACCCGGTGGCTGGTCGCAGTCAGAACATCAGCTGCTGACCGCCTTACAGGATGGCCGCCCGCAAAAAGTTCGTCAGTTGATGCTGGAGTTCGGTCGTGAATACCCGGCGGTAACATTTGTGAATAACGTGCTTCGCCCCCTGCGTGAGCGCCTGAGTTCCGGCGATTCACGACTGCTGATGCTGCGCAGCCAGCTTGACGGTCTGATCATTGAACACGCGGTGATGTGCATGAACGCCGCCCGTAAGCGTCCCGGACCGGCTGCCACGCTGATCGGCTGGGGGAACACAGACAGCACCGAGTTGTGGCTTGAGGCCATTGTGCGGTGCGAAGAAGGTTTGCAGGTCGAAATATTGCCGGTTCCTCTCAGCGAGCCGTATCTGGAAAACCTGAGCGGCTCGCAAATTCTGTTGTGGTCCGAAGGCAAGCTGACGCAGGTTCAGCGCCAGCGGCTGCAGAACTGGATGGCGCAGGGTTTGTCGATCATCCTGCTGGGCAGCTCAGCTATCCTGCTCGGCGCAGAAGAAACAGACGCTAAGGAAGATGAGTTCAGCGCCTCCCCCGATGACGATGATCATCGCGCCAGTCTTCGTATTGAGCCTGTTCGCCGGGAGGGAAAAAATGATGCTTAAACATGCTTCTGAACACGCAACCCCGGCCGATGTTCTGGCACGGCTGTGCGAATTTTACCGTCACCTTGATATCAGCCGCCTGCCGCAGCTTTCCCTTATTTATCATCCGAATGTGGTGTTTATCGATCCGGTTTCACATTACGACGGCGTGGATGCGCTGGAACACTATTTTGCGCAGTTGCTTGAGAAAACGAATTACTGCCGCTTTGAGATCCAGCCTCCACTTATTCAGGGTGATGAAGTGTCGCTGTTCTGGCGGATGGAATTCTCACACCCGGCGTTGAAAAAAGGTCAGGCAATGTTTCTTGATGGCACAAGCCATCTGCGCCTGAATGAAAACCTTATTATCTATCAGCGCGATTATTACGATCTCGGTGCCATGTTGTACGAGCACATTCCGGTGCTCGGCGGTGTCGTGCGCGCCGTCAAAGGCAGGTTGAAATAATGGGGCGCGTACTGATTACCGGTGCCAGTTCTGGCATTGGCAAACAACTGGCACTGGATTATGCCAGCGGAGGCTGGGAGGTCATTGCCTGCGGGCGAGATGGCGCAAAGCTGACGGCCGTCGCCGCCACCAGCCCGCTGATCATCCCGCTGTGTTTTGATATCACCGATTTACAGGCTACCCGTGAAGCATTGCAGGGCAGGCAGGCCGATTTAGTGATTCTTTGCGCGGGCACCTGCGAATATCTCGACAACGGCGTCGTCGATGCCGAGAAAGTCATGCGGGTGATGAACACCAATTTTTCCGGTCCGGTCAATTGCCTCGACGCCCTGCTCCCCGGCTTAGTGCCCGGCAGCCGGATAGCGCTGGTGGGTTCCGTCGCCTGGCTGCTGCCGTTTTCACGCAGTGAAGCCTATGGGGCATCCAAAGCCGCGCTGGCCTTTTTTGCCCGCTCTCTGGCGGTTGATCTGGCGAAACGTCAGATTCACATTTCGCTGATTCAGCCGGGTTTTGTCGAAACACCACTGACATCGCGCAATGACTTCCCGATGCCGATGATGGTGAGCGTCGCCCAGGCGTCGAAGCACATCCGAAAAAAACTGGCGCGCGGTGCGAGTGAAATCGCCTTCCCTCCGCTTTTTGCCCGTTTACTCAAGGTGCTCTCCTTGCTGCCCGTCAGTTTGCAACAATGGTTATGCCGGAAAATGGTGAAATAAAATGACAACAAAAGTGGCGATTGTAGGCAGCGGAATTTCAGGGCTGAGCTGTGCCTGGCTGCTGACAAAAAGTCAGCCCGGCTGTGAGATTACCGTCTTTGAAGCGTCTGAAACCTTAGGCGGACATACTGCCACGCAGGATGTAATTTCCGACGGAAAAGAATACGCCATCGATACCGGTTTTATTGTCTATAACTCCCGGACATACCCGCATTTTATTGCCCTGCTCAAAGAACTGGGCATTGAAGGACAGCCGACGGAAATGAGTTTTTCCGTACGCAATCCGGTTAATAAACTCGAATACAACGGCCACTCGCTGAACAGCCTGTTTGCCCAGCGCCGCAACCTGCTCAAACCGCAATTCTGGCGCTTTATTCTCGAGATCCTGCGGTTTAACAAACTGTGCAAGGCGCGCCTGCTGAATCCGCACAATGACGAAGATACGCTGGCTGACTTGCTCGATCAAAACGGTTTCACCCCGTTTTTCGCCCTGCATTATGTGCTGCCGATGGGGGCGGCCATCTGGTCTTCTTCGCTGAGCGATATGGCGAATTTCCCTCTGTCGATGTTCCTGCGCTTTTTCGATAATCACGGATTACTGGACGTCAGCAACCGCCCGCAATGGATGGTGGTCCCCGGCGGTTCACGGGAATATATCCGCCGGATGCAGGAAAAACTGCCGGCCCGCGTCAGGCTGCTGACCAGCGCACCGGTCAGTAAAGTCGTCCGCACACCCTGCGGTGTGACGCTGCATTCCCCGCATGGCGAGGCGCATTTTGATCAGATTATTTTCGCCTGCCATTCCGATCAGGTGCTGACCATTCTGGGTGACAACGCCACTGCTGATGAGCAAAGCATTCTCACTGCCCTGCCTTATCAGAGCAACGACGTCATTTTGCATACCGATACCCACCTGCTGCCTCGCGAAAAACGCGCCTGGGCGAGCTGGAATTATCAGTTGCCGAACGCGCTGAATCTGGCGGACAACGCGGATATACGCGACAGCAATCCTTCGCACTGCCGCCGCGCCAGCGTGACCTATAACATGAATATTTTGCAGGGGCTGAATACGCCGCAGACATTTTGCGTGTCACTCAATCCGCTGACGCCGATTGATGAAAACAAAGTCCTGTTCCGCACCACGTATATGCACCCGGTTCTCAATCTGGCCAGCCGCCACGCACAGCAGGAACGCCACCGGATCAACGGCCACAACCGCACCTGGTTCTGCGGTGCGTACTGGTACAACGGCTTTCACGAAGACGGTGTCAACAGTGCGCGTGACGTGGTGGAACAACTCAATCTGCAACTTTTCAGTGCGCAGCAACAGAATGAGCAGGAAAAACGGGAGGCGTCATGAACAGCCAGTTGTATGTCGGCACGGTGCGCCATCGGCGGTTTACGCCGGTTGAACACCGATTCGACTACGATATTTTCATGCCGCTGATTGACCTTGATGAACTGGACCAGTTACCTGCACAAGGTATCCAGCTCGACCGGTTTTCCGCCGCCAGTTTTCGCCGCAAAGATTATCTCGGCGGCGGTGATATCAAAACCAAAGCGCAGGCGAGAATCGAAGCGCTGACCGGCGAACGCCCGGACGGGCGGGTGATGTTGTTATGTCAGTTGTGTTATTTCGGCTGTTATTTCAATCCGGTGAATTTTTACTATCTTTATGATCAGCATGGTGTTTTGCGCTGGATGCTGGCCGAGGTGCGCAATACCCCCTGGAACGAACGTCACACCTACGCCGTTCTGCCTGACGGTTCACAACCGGTGCCGAAAGCCTTTCATGTGTCGCCCTTTAATCCGATGGACATGGTCTATCACTGGCGGCTGACACCCCCTGGAAAGCAGTTACACATCACTATCGAAAATCACCGTAAAGAACGGGAATTCGATGCAGCCCTTTCACTGACAGCCCGTCCGCTGACCCGCGCGGCGTTGCGTCAGCAATTGTGGCGGCTGCCTGTCATGACCGCTAAAACCGCACTGACTATCTACTGGCAGGCACTGAAACTGTGGCTGAAACGGGCGCCCATTTATTCTCATCCTCCCGTTGATAAGGACTGACCATGAGCCAACCTGAAATGCAACTCGCCCGTGAAGGGACGAATAACAGGCGCAGCAAAGCGGCGCGCGCGCTCATCCTTAGCGTCCTGAAGCAGCTCAAAGGCGCGGGCCTGACGCTGCGTGAACCCGGTGAGCAGGCGATATTTTTTGGCGATCCGACGGCTATCTTGCAGGGTGAAATTGACATTCTGCATCAGCGCGCTTACCGGCGTGTCTTACTGGGCGGCAGCGTCGCAGCGGGTGAGAGTTTTATTGATGGCGACTGGACCACGCCTAATCTGACCGTCGTGCTGCAACTGCTGGCCGAGAACCTGAAGCTGGTCGATAAAATCGAGGCACGCCTCAGCTGGCTCAGCACACCGGCCAAAAAAGTCATTCATTTTTTCCGCCGCAACAGTCCGTCGCAGGCGCGTAAAAATATCTCGGCGCATTACGATCTGGGCAACGATTTTTATCAGGGTTTTCTCGATGAGAAGATGCTGTATTCCTCGGCCTGGTATCAGGAGCCGCAGATGACGCTGGAACAGGCGCAGGAAGCCAAAATGCGCCGCCTGTGTGAACAGCTGCAATTAAAAGCGGGCGATCATCTGCTGGAAATCGGCACCGGCTGGGGCGCGATGGCCGAATTTGCCGCGCGCGAATACGGCTGTCAGGTCACCACCACCRCCATTTCCCGCGAGCAATATCGCTTTGCCTGTGAGCGGATTGAAAAAGCCGGGCTGAGTGACCGCGTGACGGTGCTGTTCGAAGACTATCGTTCGCTGCAGGGGCAGTTCGACAAACTGGTGTCGATAGAGATGATCGAAGCAGTCGGCAAACGCTATCTCTCCACCTTTTTCAAACGCTGCAATGCGCTGCTCAAACCGCACGGGCGTATGGCAATTCAGGCAATCACCATCGCCGACCAGCGTTATGCCGCCTACAGCCGTAACGTCGATTTTATTCAGTGCTACGTTTTTCCCGGCGGTTTTCTGCCCTCAATTACCGCCATGAATGACACCATGACCCGCTGCACCAGTCTGGTGGTGCGTGATCTGTTCGATATCGGTTCCGATTACGCCCGCACCCTTCATGAATGGCGCGAGCGGGTACAGCGCTACTGGAATGCACAGACTGACGGCGTGCAGGACGAATATTTCCGCCGTCTGTGGCTGTTTTATCTGTGCTACTGCGAGGCAGGTTTTCGTGCACGCACC
The DNA here is from genome assembly GCF_056402435.1 of Rahnella sp. P4_A8. NCBI lineage: Bacteria > Pseudomonadati > Pseudomonadota > Gammaproteobacteria > Enterobacterales > Yersiniaceae > Rahnella > Rahnella sp. P4_A8. Next base: position 57,902 of record NZ_JBFUHK010000009.1, read on the forward strand.
ATCAGCACCGTGCAGTTGGTCGCCGAGCGACGCGGATGAAAACCTTGCGCTTCTGGCTGCTGACACTGGGTTTTGATGCCTGGTGGACGCTGGCCGTCTGGGGGCGCGGACGGTTTATCCTCTTCCTGCTTTTGAGCAGTTTTCTGATGCTGGCGTTTACACCATCAAAACGCCGGTTGTGGGTCGCCACTGCCTGTACGCTGGGCATCATGATGGACTCGCTGTGGTGCATTTTGGGTCTGTTTGAATTTAGCGATTCTTCCGCCGTACCGCCGTGGATGATGGCGTTATGGCTGGGCTTCAGCGCCTGGTGGCTGTGGTTACTCGGCTATTTACGGCTGACATGGTACTGGCTGATGCCTGTCGGCGCGGTCAGCGGCCCGCTGGCCTATTACCTCGGCATGCAGTTCGGTGCCATGCAACTTCTCGCCGCACCGGTTTATGTCTGGCTTCTGCTGGCGGCGGGCTGGGCGATATTCTTACCGCTGATCAGCCTGCCGGTGCTGCTCAGCCATGACACAGAGCGGAAAACCTGATGATGCGCGCATTTCTGGCCGTACTTTCGCTGATGATTTCTTTCTCTGCCTTTGCCGCCACGCCGTGGAACCAATGGCAACAGGTCGGGCGTGCCACGCTGAGCTGGGGGCCTTTTGAGGTTTATCATTCGCAACTGCTGACGCCCGACGGTAAGTATCAGGCCGGAAAATGGCCGCAGGCGCTGAAGATTGAGTATCTGCGCAGTATTGATCATCAGGAGCTGACCAGAGCAACAGAAGAACAATGGCAGGCACTGGGATTGCTGGCACAGGCACAGAAAAATGGCTGGCTGGAGGCGGTACAAAACACCTGGCCGGATGTCAGCAACGGCAGCGAAATCATGTTTGTCGCCACTGAAAATGGCGGCCAGTTTTACAGCCAGCCCGCAAACAGCGTGCTGAGCACACCGGTCGGTCAGCCTTTCAGCCCGGCATTCCGCGATGCCTTTCTGGCGATCTGGCTCTCGCCCGCCACGCAATATCCTGATTTACGCAGCAAGCTGACCGGCGCATCCGCGTCCGATTAATGGCATCTTATGGAGGTTTTATGACTGTTCTGCGCAAGATTTTTGTCACGCTGATCGTCGGCGGAATGCTGTTACTCACCGGCTGTAAAGCCAATATTCAGGATTACGCACAAGCGCAACCGAAGCTGGATATTTTCACCTGGTTTGCCGGTGACAGCGTGGCCTACGGCATGGTGCAGGATTACAGCAACAAACAGACCCGGCGCTTCACCGTGAAAATCCGCGGTGATGTGGCGGGCGATACGCTGACGTTGCATGAAGACTTTGTGTATGACGACGGCGAGAAACAGACCCGCGTCTGGCGGATCCGCAAACTGGCAGACGGCAGCTATACCGGCACGGCGGGCGACATTATCGGCACCGCCACCGGGCAATCCGCAGGCAATGCCTTTAACTGGAAATACGTGATGGACGTAAAATCAGGCGGCAGCACCTACCGGCTGACGTTCGATGACTGGATTTATCAGCAGGACGAACAGCACTTGTTTAACGTCACCGCGCTGAAAAAATTCGGCGTGGAAGTGGCGCGGGTGACGATTTTCTTTGAGAAAAAATAGGCTTAACCCGGTCTGATCCCTCCCCTGCGAAGGGGAGGAGCAAAACAAAATCAGCTTTCACATTTGCGAAAAGGAAGCGGTTTAAACCTTCACTTCTTTAATCACCGTCTTCTTACGCCCGAACACCAATTTCCCCAGCGTCACCAGCAGCACCGCGCAGAGGATCACGCCCAACGCCACCCATTCGACCGGAGACAAGGATTCACCGGCGAAGCCGATGCCGAGCAACACCGCCACAATCGGGTTTACATAGGCGTAACTGGTGGCCACGGCGGGACGCACAGTTTTCAGCAGAAACATATAGGCGCTGATGGCAATCATCGAGCCAAATACCACCAGATAACCGAGCGCCAGAAAACCGCTCAGCGAAGGCGTCGCGGTCATGTGTTCCCCGGTGACACGACTTGCCACCAGCAACACCACACCGGCGATAATCATTTCCGCCGCACCCGCCATCAGGCCGGTTGGCAGCGGCAAGCGAGAACTCCACACCGAACCGAATGCCCAGCTTAGTGAGGCGAGCAGGATCAGCGCCGCGCCCCACGGGTTCCCTTCCAGATTACTGCCGGTATTAAGCAGCACAATCCCGAACAGGCCGATGGCGACACCGGTCCATTCCAGGCGGCTGTTGGGCATTCCCCACAGGCGGCTGAAACACAGGGTAAACAGCGGCACGGTGGCGACCATTACGGCGGCAATGCCCGACGGCACCTGCATATGTTCCGCCACCGTCACCAGCCCGTTACCGACAGAGAGCAGCAAAATACCTACGGCACCGGCGGCCATCCACTGTTTCAACGTCGGGACTTTATGCCCGCGCAGCAATAAAAACGTGAACAAAATACATCCGGCGACGAAGAAACGCAGCCCGGCCATCATCAGCGGTGGCCAGCTTTCCACGCCCACGCGGATCACGAAATAGGTCGAACCCCAGATAAAATACAGCGCAAACAGTGCAGCAATTAATGGCAGCAGGGAACGGGTGGCGGAACCAGTCATAGGAATAACTTATTAGCGTGATAATGAAGGCAAACAGTTAACGCTATTGCCCTGATTTCCGGCAAGGGAATCCGTGCGATCGCGTCAAAATGTTGCTAAAAAGTTTCTGTATATGACAAAAAATGCGCTGGCATCACCGTTAAAAGTAATCACAGCATGAATAGTCTGTTGCAGGGGTGAGGAAACGATTTATAATTCGCCGTTCAAAATCCTGAGGTACTGCACATGAATTCGCTAGGCAAAAAATTATTTATCGCGCTGTTTGGTCTGATGGCGATTGGCGCAATTGGTGGCGTGATGGTTGCCGGTTATGCGGTGGTGATTCAGGACGACGCGAAACCGGTCAGCGATAACGACGCCCCTTCCGTGGTGCCTGCGCCGCCGTCTGCATCAACGAACTGATTCGTCCACTGACCGCTGCTGCCAGCGTTGTAACCCTTGGCTCCAGCGTTCAAACAGCATATCTACGCAAATCGCCAGCAACGCGACAATCACCGCACCCTGCAATACGTAGGCGGTATTAAAACCGCTCAGGCCGATGATAATCGGCGAGCCGAGGCTTAACGTGCCGACCGACGAGGCAATCGCCGCCGTCCCGATATTGATAATCACTGACGTGCGGATGCCGGAAATAATCACCGGCGCGGCCAGCGGAATTTCCACTTTCCGCAGCATCTGCCAGCGGCTCATCCCCACGCCCTGCGCAATCTCCCGCGCCGACGCCGGTACCGATTCAATCCCGGCAATCGTCCCCTGCAGGATCGGCAACAACCCGTAAAGCACCAGCGCAATAATCGCCGGTTTTTCACTGAATCCCATCACCGGCACCGCGACTGCCAGTACCGCAACCGGCGGAAACGTCTGTCCCATCGCCACCAGCGTTTCCACCAGTGAACGGAATTCTTTGCCCGCCGGACGTGTTACGCCCACCCCCGCCGCTACGCCGATAATCACCGCAATCAGGCTGGAAATGCCGACCAGCAACAGATGGGCTTCCACCAGCGCGGCAAAGCTTTCCTGCTGATACACCGGCCTGCTGAGTTCAGGGAACATCCAGTGGAACAGCCCGCCGAGCGAGGTCATACCGAAAATCAGCGCCAGCAATAAAGCGAATAACCAAATCAGAGGATCTGCAAATACCCGTTTCATGCGCGGCCCTCCGGTGCGGTCAGATCCGCAAAATGCAGCACGCCGAGCGGTTGCCCTTGTTCATCCACCACCGGTAACTGCTGAGCCTGCTGCACGACAAATTTTGACAGCGCCTGACTGAGGCTCATGGTATCGGTCAGCGGTAACTGGTTGCCGGAATACGACTCGCCGCGCCGCATCAGCGAACCCACTTCGCGCAGCGACAACAAGCGGATCCCCATCTCGCTGCCACCGAAGAAATCACGCACAAACGGCGTTGCCGGTCGGGTCAGCAATTCCAGCGGCGTCCCCTGCTGCACCACTTGTCCGTCATTGAGCAGTACGATGCGGTCGGCCAGCGCCAGCGCTTCGTCGATGTCATGCGTCACCAGTACGATGGTGCGGTGAGTGATTTTATGGATGCGCGCCACTTCTTCCTGCAACGTCGCGCGGGTCACCGGATCGAGCGCGCCGAAAGGTTCATCCATCAGCAATACTTCCGGGTCAGAAGCCAGCGCCCGTGCCACACCGACGCGCTGCTGTTGTCCGCCGGAAAGCTGATGCGGATAACGATGACGGAACTGTTTCGGATCGAGATTGAGGAGTTCGAGCAGTTCAGTCACGCGGTCACGGATTTTCGCCTTCGGCCATTTCAGTAATTGCGGCACGGTGGCGATATTCTCCTCCACCGTCCAGTGCGGGAACAGGCCAATGGACTGGATCGCATAACCCATCCGGCGGCGCAGATCCTGCGCACGGAATTTTTCTATGGGTTCACCGGCAAATAAAATCTCCCCGCGATCGTGCTCCACCAGCCGGTTGATCATTTTGAGCGTGGTGGATTTCCCCGAACCGGAGGTGCCGATCAGCACCGTGAATTCGCCTTTGGCCATTTCCAGCGTGAGATCGCGCACGACCGCTTTTCCGGCAAAGTGTTTGCTAACCTGCTTGAAATGAATCATCTGCGTGTGGTTTCCAGAATTGAGACTGCAAATTTAAAGACGCTGTCGACAACAACGGCCATCAGCACCGCCGGGATCACCCCGAGCAAGACCAGATCCAGCGCACTGCTGAGCAGACCCTGGAACATGATGGCCCCCAGTCCGCCCGCGCCAATCAGCGCCGCAACCATCGCCATACCGACCGTTTGCACCGCAACAATGCGCACACCTGTCAGGATAACCGGCAAGGCAATCGGCATCTGCACGCGGAAAAACACCTGCGCACGGTTCATACCCATGCCGCGGGCAGATTCGATCACCGATTCCGGCACCGACTCCAGCCCGGCAATCACCCCGCGCACCAGCGGCAACAGCGAATACAGCACCAGCGCGATAATCGCCGGTGCCAGCCCGATGCCACTGATGCCGTGTTCGGCCAGCCACGGCAGCGCTTTTGCCAGCCCCGCCAGCGGTGCGAGCAGCAGGCCAAACAGCGCAATCGACGGCACGGTCTGAATAATATTCAGCACCGACAATACCGGCCCGCGCCAGCGGGGTTTACGGTGACACAGCAACCCGACCGGCAGACCGATCAGCACCGCAGGCACCAGCGTGCCAAACAAAATGCCGAGATGCTGCCACAGCGCATCGTTGAACACGTCGGAACGGTTGTCGTATTCCTTGAGCAGCGAAAGTTCGGCAAGCTGACCGTACGCCAGCAGCAAAACCACCGGCACGACCATCTGCACGTTGAGCAAAATACGCAGGCTGTGATTACGGGTAAAACGGGAAATGGCGTCGGAGGCGATCAGCAGACAAAGCGCCGCACCTGCCCAGAAACCGCCGCCGAGCGAGGTGCGCGCGATACTGTCTTCATCGCCCCCCGCAAGTTGCACCGCGCTGTGACCGGCCAGCCAGACCAGCACGGCCAGCAGGATTTCCGCCAGCAGCATCACCAGCAAATGATGGCGGCCATAAAGGGTCAGAAAGGCACAGGCCAGCAGCAAAACGGCAGGCAACAGGAGTAATGCAGAATAGCCATGCAGCAGGCTCGCCAGTGAAATACCTTTACCGGATACCAGCCGGTTGGGCGCATGGCTGACAAAAGCCAGCCCGAAACCGGCCAGCAACAGCAGCAAAACCAGCGTCAGCAGGACGCGGTTTTTAACGGGTGAGTGATAAGTCAAAACATTACCTGATATCAGAGAGCACGACCCGAAGATCGTGCTCAGGGCGGTCACTGCCCGGTTATTTTTTAACGAAACCTTTTTCCTGCAAGTACTTCGCCGCCACCTTCTTCGCATCCTGACCATCAACCGCGATTTTCGCGTTCAGCCCCTGCAGCGTTTTGGTATCGAGCGAAGCAAACACCGGTTTGAGCAAATCAGGAATGTTCGGATGCGCTTTCAGCGCGGCCTCGCGGATGACAGGCGCAGGCGCGTAAATCGGCTGTACGCCTTTCGGATCTTCCAGCGTTTGCAGGCCGAGCGCGGCGACCGGGCCGTCAGTGCCGTAAGCCATTGCCGCATTGACGCCGGAAGTCTGCTCAGCGGCCGCTTTGATGGTCACCGCCGTATCACCGCCCGCCAGAGACAACAGTTGCGCCTGATTAAGCTTGAAGCCATAGGCATTCTCAAACGCCGGTAAGGCATCCGGACGCTCGATAAACTCGGCTGACGCCGCCAGTTTGAAATCGCCGCCGCTGCTGATGTATTTGCCCAAATCACCCAGCGATTTCAGGTTGTGCGCACTCGCGACGTCCTGACGTACCGCGATAGTCCAGGTGTTATTGGCCGGAGACGGATCCAGCCAGACAATTTTGTTCTGGTCGTAATCCAGCTTTTTGACTTTATCGAAACCGGCCTGCGCATTTTTCCACGCCGGGTCTTTATCGTCGGAGAAGAAGAACGCGCCGTTGCCGGTGTATTCCGGATAGATATCGATTTCACCGGCGGTGATTGCACCACGCACCACTTTCGTCGTTCCCAGCTGCAATTTATTGGTAGTGTGAATACCGTTGGCTTCCAGCACCTGAATAATAATGTTACCGAGCAGCGACCCTTCGGTATCAATTTTTGAGCCGACACGCACGGCATCATCAGCGGCCTGTGCGCTGAAACTTAACACGGAAGCCAGCGCCAGTGCTGCCACTGAAAATCCCCGTACTCGCCCAGTTGTTACAGTCATGTTCTATCCTCTTATCGGGTTATGTTGGTTTTTGTCGCCCGGCGACTGCTCTGTCTTTCGGCTTTCATCTGAATAAACAAGCTGCTAACAAGAATAGTCCAATTTCGCGCAGGGAAACGGAGGGTGAGCCATAAAAGCAGGCGGCGGAAGCGGAGTAAAATGCATAAATGTTCGAAGCTTATCCGCTAAATCACTGAGACAAGACAGGCTGTTTCCCCCGAAGAAGATGTTCACCGCTGCCTTTTAGATCACTTTGTTTTAACTTATAGCCATTTGTTTTCACGCAACGTCTAATCAGGACTTGTGACCGGCATCACCTCGCCTCTATGCTGGTTTTTTTGTCAAAAAGCGTAAACACAACAATGTCTGATTCAATTGCGGCCTCTCAGACCGCCTCTTCAGGGGATTACAGCGCAGATTCTGCGTCTGACCAGCCGGTGGTGATTCGCTCCGCTGCCGATATTGCTCAGTTAGTGAACCGCGGCGCAGCGAAAATCAGCGACGCACGCATCGTGATTGCTATCGCTCTCGGCGGCGTTTTCCTCGACGCTTATGATCTCGGTGCGCTGGCTTTCGGAATGAAAGATATCACCCGCCAGTTTGGGCTGACGCCTTCCGGCGCGGGCTTTGTGGCCTCGGCGATTACCTTCGGGGCGATTGTCGGCGCATTGTTCGGCGGCTATCTGACCGACAAAATCGGCCGTTACCGCGTCTTTATGGCTGATATGTTCTTCTTCGTGATTGCCGCGCTGGCCTGCGCCTTTGCACCGAATGAATGGGTGCTCGGCGGGTCGCGCTTCGTGATGGGATTAGGCGTCGGCATCGATTTACCGGTGGCGATGGCGTTTCTTGCGGAGTTCTCAAAACTTCAGGGGCGCGGCAATAAAGCCTCGCGCGTGGCGATGTGGTGCCCGACGTGGTACGCGGCGATCAGCGTCTCGTATCTGCTGGTTCTGCTGCTTTACGCAGTACTGCCTGCCACGCACACCGACTGGTTGTGGCGTCTGATCCTCGGCTTCGGCGCGGTGCCTGCGATTCTGATTATCGCTATCCGTCACCGTTATATGAATGAATCGCCGGTCTGGGCGGCCAATCAGGGCGACCTGCAAAGCGCGGCGGCGATCCTGAGAAAGTCTTACAACATCAATGCGGTAGTGGCTGAAGATGCGGACAAAACACCGCAGGTGAAAGTGCGCAAAGCCGCATGGCGTAACTACGGCACGCTGTTGCAGGGCATTTATCTGCGCCGCACCCTGCTGGCGACCGTGACGGCGGTGGCCTCGTCATTTGCCTATAATGCGGTGGCATTCGGGTTACCGGTGATTTTATCCAGCTTCCTGCAACAGTCGATGATCAGCACCATTCTGTTCTCGCTCGGCCTGAACCTGTGCTTCGCCTTCGTCGGTGGTCTGATTGCGGTACGGTATGTGTCGAAATTTGGTGCATGGAAAATGACCTACGCCGGTTACGCCTGCCAGCTGGTGGCGATGATCGGTCTGGCACTGGTCGGCCGCCCGGCAGACGGTGGCGAAGCCGCAATTTCCATCGCCATGCTGGCGTTATTCCTGTTCGGTCAGGGGTTCGGGCCGGGATCGCACACCATGACATTTGCGTCACTGAGCTACCCGACATCACTGCGCGGCATGGGTGTCGGCTTCAACCAGACGCTGATGCGCGCCAGCTCCACCCTTTCACTGTTCCTGTTTCCGGTGCTTTCCGCCGCACTCGGCACCGGCGTGTTCTGGGTGATCGCCTTAGCGCCACTGGCAGGCTTAATCGTACTGACAGCGGTACGCTGGGAACCGTCGGGATATGATGTTGATGCTGAGGATTTTCAGCAGGAAATTAAACCGGTTTAGGTTTTTGCCTTGCTCCTCCCCCTGCGAAGGGGGAGGCTGGGAGGGGGTTTTAAAGACAACACAATAGGTACTGCACTCTTCAACTCTTTGATTCTTCTTTAATACCCCACCCCAACCCTCCCCTTCGCAGGGGAGGGAGCAGATCGGTATTCTTACTCATCTCTGTGAGAAAACTGAGAGAGTGACATCAAACCACCGCACTTCTCGGCGCAAACACATACCCGATATCGTTCTTGATCATCGCGGCGACCAGTTCAAATCCGCCATTCGGTCTGGCCTGCGCAAACTCCAGTTCGCTGGTAAACACCGGACTGACCCAAAACAGATTCACCGGATCCCCGTAAATTTTTGGCAGACGCATTTTGTCTGCCGGACCGCATAATGCGGAGGAAATCACGTGTCCTTCAAAGCCGAGCGGTGCCATCGGCGACATCAGCGTGTGGCCTTCACCCAACCAGCTGAGAGTCGTCCAGGGAATCTGTGCATAACCGGATAACGCGCTGGCCATCTGCACGGCATTTTCTTCTGTCACATATTCTTTGCCGACCGAAAAGGCGAGTTCGATGCGACGATGCTTTTCTGCTTCATCGTTGAAAACAATATCAATTTGCGGCATCGGACGGATACTCATGCCGACCGTGAAGAAGTAATAATTCTCTTCATCTTCATGCTGAGTAATCGCCATCGGCGGCCAGTTGCCCTGATTGATCAGATAATATTTCAGTGATGAGCCAAAGCGATCTTCGTAGGATTCCAGCAGCTTGCGCTGGATTTTCGGCCACGGATTGCTGAATTCATTTTGCCAGTCACGCCAGAACAGGCGGGTCTTTTCTGCCAGTTCACATTGCGTGTTGGTCGAGGCAGAACCCAGCGGGAAGGTCAGCGGATTCTGTTTAATGCAGCCGGCGGAATAACACACCGAATGGTCGATATACAAACTCCAGCCGGGGATCACCGCCAGCAATAATCCCTGATACCACAACGCCGCGCCGTCATCGCTTTCATTCCAGAGGATCTGAATTTGTGCAGGCTCCAGCGGCGCTTCGCCCTCCAGATTGCGGCAGTATTGCGCCGCCAGCATCGGGGCAATCCCCTGCTCCATTGCCTCTGTGTCATCGTTCAGCGGTGCGGGCACCAGATTACGTACCCAGCAGGCGCGCATTTTCGGAAAGCGGTCGCGCAAATCTTCGCGGGCGAAAATATAAAAATACACCACGCGGTTATCCTGCTCGACCAGCGCGGTCAGGGTTTGTTTGTCGTTACTGACTTCAGCAACAATGTCGGACTGGCGCATATGACCTCAACAATATCAGGAAGCTTATTATTCCCTGTGATGGTCAGTGTAGAACGGATAAGCCAGGCCGATAACGGGCAATATTCCCAAAAATCCCCGATAAATCATTAAAACAGGTGCTTTTTTGTCAAAATATCAACATCAGCGGCAATACATCCGAAACAGCTGCGCCAGATGCGCGGCCATCGGCGTCAGCGTGGTATCACGTCGCTGAATGAGATAGAACGTGGCTTTCGGTAGCGGCAGATCAAGATCCAGCGCGACCAGACTCTGGCCGATCACCGGATCGTTAATGACATCGACGGACAACACGCTGAGAAAATCGGTTTTGGCGATCAGGCTGGTGCAGGACATAAAAGTTTCGCAAATCACGCTGATATTCGGCTCGGCATCCATTTCGCTGAACACTTCGCTGAGCAGTTTGTAATAGCTGCCGCGTGGCGTCGGCATCGTCCAGTCGCAATGCAAAAGCTCCTGCATCGAACGGGCATGCTGCATCGGATGACCACGCCTTGCCACCACGCGATACTCTTTATCCATAAGCTTTTCATATAACAGTTCGTTATCAAAGGGTCCCTGATAATAGGTATTCACGGTGAAATCCAGCTCGCCCTGACGCAGCTCCGGGATCATTGATACCAGTTGTCCCTCGGCAATCCGCACCTTCACATGGGGGAATTCACGGTGAAAACGGTCAATGACTTCCGGCATGATGGTGCGGGCAATACTGGCACCGACGCCGATATTGACCCTGCCGCTGGTCCCGCCGAGGCGCTGAGCGATGTCTTCCTGCGCCACCCGCAGCTCTTCCAGAATCAGGCTTGCGCGCTTAAAAAACGCGTCACCACAATCAGTTAGCGTCACGCCCTGACGGCGACGGACAAATAACCTCGCCCCCAGATTTTCTTCCAGTTCTTTAATTGATTTGGTCAGCGCGGGCTGTGAAAGATTCTGCATCCGGCTGGCGGCACGAATACTGCCCTGACGTGCGACCGAAACAAACGCCCGCAACTGATGCATTTTTATTTGTGATGGCATGAGATTCTTTGATAACCCCTGATTATCACTAAGAAGATTTTGGCATCTTATATGCCCTGAACGCTTTATGTACATTGAAAATCATATCAGGCCGCCTTTCGCCGCTTTCTGCGTGCGGGTCTGCACTTCCCGAAGCTTTGATTTCCTCCTTTCTGCCGCTGTGCGGAAAGCCTGCATGTCTGTGTAAAAAGAGAGTCCGTGATGGTTAATGAGATTTCTGAACGTGTAGAAAAGCTGTTCCCTTCCCTGCAAAAGCAACGTCGTGATCTGCATAAATACGCCGAATCCGGCTGGCTGGAGTTTCGTACCTCCACGCTGGTGGCCGATCGTCTGGAAAAACTGGGCTATTCACTGCAACTCGGCAAAGAAGTCATCGACGCTGATTCGCGTATGGGGCTGCCTTCCGCTGCCGTGCTGGCCGAACAGGAGCAGCGCGCACTGGAACAAGGCGCGATTGCCCGCTGGATGCCGCATTTCTCCGGCGGTTTCACCGGGATTGTCGCCACGCTGGAAACCGGTCGCCCCGGCCCGGTAATGGGTTTTCGGGTGGATATGGACGCGCTGGATTTAAACGAAGTACTGGAAGACCAGCATCGCCCGTTCCGCGACGGGTTTGCTTCGGCCAATAACGGCATGATGCATGCCTGTGGTCACGACGGTCACACCACCATTGGCCTCGGGCTGGCAGACGTGCTGATGCAGGTGCGCGACCAGCTCTGCGGCACCATCAAGCTGATTTTCCAGCCTGCCGAGGAAGGCACGCGCGGCGCGAAATCCATGGTTGAAGCGGGCGTGGTGGACGACGTGCAATATTTCACCGCCGTGCATATCGGCACCGGCGTACCGGCTAATCACATCGTGTGCGGTAACGATACTTTTATGGCAACGACCAAGCTCGACGTGCACTTCACCGGCGTGGCCTCACATGCGGGCGGTAAGCCGGAGGATGGCCGCAATGCCCTGCTGGCGGCGGCGCAGGCAACACTGGGTTTGCATGCGATCCCGCGTCACAGCGGCGGTGATTCACGCATTAATGTCGGCGTTTTACAGGCTGGTACCGGGCGCAATGTGGTGCCTTCCAGCGCCACGATGAAAGTAGAAACGCGTGGCACCACCAATGAGGTGAACGAATTTATTTATCAGCAGGCGCTGAAAGTGATTTCCGGCGCAGCCGAAATGCATCAGGTGAAATTCGACATCAAACTGATGGGCGCGGCGCAAAGCAGCACGCCGACGCCCGCCTGGGTGAATTACATCCACCGTCAGGCGGAAAAACTCGGCGAGTTTGAGCAGATTATCGACCGTCAGGAAGGCGCAGCGGGTTCGGAAGATGCCACCTATATGATGGAGCGCGTAAAAGCCCGCGGTGGCGAAGCCTCTTATGTCATTTTCGGCACTGATCTGAGCGCGGGTCATCACAATGAACTGTTTGATTTCGATGAAAAAGTGATGTCTCAGGGCATTAAAACCCTGGCGGCACTGGCGCTGAATATCGCTGAATTCAAAGGGGAACGCTGATGACGTCGCACGTGCCACATCAACAGAACGTCGTGAATTTCATCAATGATTTCATCGATAACCAGCAACCCGCGCTGGCAGAAATCAGCGATGCCATCTGGGATCATCCTGAAACCCGCTTTGTCGAATCCTTCTCTTCTGCATTACTGGCCGACAAACTCGACGCCAGCGGATTTGCCGTTGAGCGCGGCGTGGGTGGCATGGAAACGGCGTTTATCGCCAGCTTCGGCAGCGGAAAACCAGTGATCGCCCTGCTCGGCGAATTCGACGCGCTGGCCGGTTTAAGCCAGAAAGCCGGTTGCGATGTAGCGCAGCCACTGGTGGAAAACGGCAACGGCCACGGTTGCGGCCATAATCTGCTGGGAACGGCGGCACTCGGCGGCGCGCTGGCAGTGAAAGCCTGGATGGAACGTGAAAACATTCAGGGCACGGTGCGTTTTTACGGCTGCCCGGGTGAAGAAGGTGGCTCCGGCAAAACCTTTATGGCCCGCGAAGGATTGTTCGATGACGTCGATGCCGCACTGACCTGGCATCCGGAAACCTACAGCGGCATGTTCAGCAACCAGACGCTGGCCAATATTCAGGCGTCGTTCAGCTTTAAAGGCGTGTCCTCACACGCCGCCGCCGCGCCACATCTGGGTCGCAGCGCGCTGGATGCCCTGACGCTGATGAATACCGGCGCGAACTTCCTCCGTGAGCACATCATTCAGGAAGCGCGCCTGCATTACGCGATCACCAACGCGGGCGGGATTTCGCCCAACGTGGTGCAGGCAGACGCCGAAGTGCTGTATCTGGTACGCGCGCCGCAAATGGATCAGGCGCAGGCGATTTTCGACCGCGTGGTGGATATCGCCAAAGGCGCAGCGCTGATGACCGGCACACAGATGTCGATGCGCTTTGACAAGGCCTGTTCCAACTACGTGCCCAACCGCACACTGGAAAGCGCGATGTATCAGTATGTGCAGGCTTTCGGCACTCCGCATTACACCGCCGAAGAGCGGGCGTTTGCGGCGTCGATTCATGCCACGCTGAGCGAACAGGATATCGATAACAATCTGCTGAATATCTCCCGTACCAGCGGCGCGGAAGGCGTGGAATTCGCCGAAACCTTGCGCCATTCCCCGCTGACAGACTCCGTTGCTCCGTATGCCCCGAACGGCAATATCCTCTACGGCTCAACGGACGTCGGTGATGTGAGCTGGCTGGTGCCGACGGCGCAGTGTTTCAGCCCGTGTTTTGCGGTCGGTTCGCCGCTGCATACCTGGCAGATTGTGTCGCAGGGGCGGACCTCCATCGCCCATAAAGGCATGTGTCTGGCAGCGAAAATCATGTCATCGACCGCGATAGACCTGTTCACCCGGCCGGATTTACTGACGGCCTGTCAGAAAGAGCGCGATGCACAACGTGCACGACGCCCGTATCAGTGCCCGATCCCGGCAGGCGTAAAACCTTCGCCATTGAAATAAATCACGGGTGTCAGTTAATGATGTAAACCGCTCATTCGCGTCCCGTTCCGGCACGGATGAGCGGCATAAATATAAAAAAAGACAAACACGACAGAGGGTTAACAGATGAGTATTCAGGCGCAAGATTCCGGCCAGAGTCCGGGGGGATTTCTTCAGTGGGTTGAACGTGTGGGGAATAAAATTCCCAACCCGTTTTTGTTATTTGTTTACCTGATCGCCGTGCTGATGGTCGCCAGTGCGGTGATTTCATGGCTGAATATTACGGCAGTAAACCCAACCAACGGTGAGGTAATCCATGTAAAAAACCTGCTGAGCGTGGAAGGTATTCAGTGGATTTTGCCGAACGTCATTAAAAATTTCAGCGGATTTACCCCGCTCGGCTCGATTCTGGCGCTGGTGATTGGTGCCGGACTGGCGGAGCGCGTCGGGCTGCTGCAAAGCCTGATGTACAAAATGGCGTCCAAAGTAAACGCCCGTTACGCCAGCTATATGGTGATTTTTATCGCCTTCTTCAGCCACATTTCGTCGGATGCCGCACTGGTGGTGATGCCGCCGCTGGGCGCACTGATTTTCCTCGCAGTCGGACGTCATCCCGTGGCTGGTTTACTGGCGGCTATCGCCGGTGTTGGCTGCGGTTTCACGGCTAACCTGCTGATTGTGACCACCGATGTGTTGTTATCCGGTCTGAGTACCGAGGCGGCAAAGGCGATTAATCCGGCGGTTCAGGTCAGTGTGATCGACAACTGGTACTTTATGGCAGCCTCGGTGATTTTGCTGACCATCGTGGGTGCCATTCTGACCGATAAATTCGTTGAACCGCGCCTGCCGGTGTATCACGGCGAGCGTAACGAAGAGATGAAAAAGCTGACGCCGGAACAGAACCGCGGCCTGATGGCGAGCGGCATTGCGGCGCTGGTGTTTATCGCCCTGGTGGCGTTGCTGGTGGTGCCGGAAGCCGCGCCGCTGCGCAATCCGAAAACCGGCGGCATCATCCCTTCGCCATTTATTCAGGGCATCGTACCGCTGATTATTCTGTTCTTTTTCGTGATTTCAGTGCCTTACGGCATGGTGACGAAGCAGATCCGCAGCGCCAGTGACGTGCCGGATTTGCTGGTGGATCCGATGAAATCCATGGCGGGTTTTATTGTGATGGTGTTCCCGCTCTCCCAGTTTGTGGCGTTTTTCAACTGGAGTAATATGGGGAAATTCATGGCGATCGGGCTGACGGATGTGCTGGAAAACTTAGGCATGACCGGCATCCCGGCGTTTCTCGGCCTGATTTTCCTGTCGGCATTGCTGTGTATGTTTATCGCCAGCGGCTCGGCAATCTGGTCGATTCTGGCACCGATATTTGTGCCGATGTTTATGCTGCTCGGTTTCCATCCGGCGTTCGCGCAAATCGTGTTCCGCGTCGCGGATTCTTCGGTGATCCCGCTCGCGCCGATGTCGCCGTTTGTGCCGCTGTTCCTCGGGTTCCTGCAGCGCTACAACAAAGAAGCGAAACTCGGCACCTATTATTCGCTGGTGCTGCCGTATCCGATTGTGTTTTTCGTGGTGTGGCTGCTGATGCTGGTGGGCTGGTATCTGCTGGGTCTGCCCATCGGTCCGGGCGTTTATCCGCATCTTTAACGGTCAGTGCAGACGCCCCATACGGCGCATGGCCCGGTGCCATGAGCCGTTTCTCACCGCCCAGCGCAATACCCCTGCAATGCAACGGGTGGCGAAACGAATCCTCCGGCGCTTTTGCGGGGAAAGGGAAATCCCCAGTTGCATGGCTGCCCACTCAGGCAATAACTCAATGCCAGCCTGAATCATCAGGCTGCCCACCGGCCTGGCCAGACGGCTCGGCGCAGGTGCATTCTGCAATAATCTTACCACTTCAAGCGTCCGTTCATCGCAGCGCAACTGCGGGCGCATCGCCTGCAGATAGGCCTCTACCGCATCGACACTCTCCGGCACATTTGCCGCCCCCAGGCTTTTCGCCACACGGGAAAACTCCTGATAATAGCGGTTCTGATCGCTCAGGCTGAGCGCAGGATTGCGATAACGCAGATGCGATTGCAGGAAGCTGTACGCTTCAGCTACGTGCACCCAGACCAGTAAATCCGGATCGCTGGCCGCATAAGGCGTGCCGTAAGCATCGGTACCGGTCACCCGCAAATGAATGGATTTTACTTTTTCGATTAACGCGTTGGCGTCATTAACAGGCGCAAAAGTCGTCCCGGAAATGAACTGACTGGTGCGACGAAGTCGCCCGAGCATATCTTCACGAAATGAGGAATGATCCCAGACACCGGCAAGCGCCAGCGGATGAAGCATTTGCAGCAATAAGGCACTGACACCGCCACAAAGCATGGATGAGAAGTCTCCGTGAATTCGCCAGGTGATGCTTTGCGGACCAAACAGTCCCGGGTCACCCGGCGGATTCTCAAAGTCTATACCGCCTAACGCCAGGCCCGAAAGACTCAGCACCTGACGTTCTATTCTCTTTCTTAACAATTATCTTAACTCAGTGATTAATGTGCGGCTTTGCTGACAACCGTGGCTTTGGTCAGCTCCGGCCACAGATTCATGACCACGTCAATCAGCCGGTTGAGTTCATCAGAACTTGCGCCGTCACGGGCCTGTACGGAGAAGCCCTGAATGGTGCAGGCCAGGTATTTCGCCAGCAGCGCGCTGTCAGTTACCGCAGTCAAATCACCGCTCTGTTTTTTCTTCTCGAAATATTCAAACAGAGTGCGTTCCTGCGAAAGGTGGCGCGCACGCAGCATTTCGGCAATATCCGCAGAAGATGAAGACATCCCGGATGATGCGCTGATCATAAAGCAGCCACTTGGCGTGTCGCAGTCGGTAAACAGCTCAACGATGGCACGCAGATAGCGCCCAACCGTATCCTCAACGGACAAATCTGTTCTGCTCAGTAAACATGAGCTCTTTTCGTAAAAGTTTTTCAGATAATGTTCAACGGCTGCGCGGAAAAGCCCTTCTTTGTTACCAAATTCGGCATACAAAGTTGGCGCTTTTGCACCGGTTGCTTCGACCAAATCGGCTAATGAAGTGGCCTCGTAACCATGGCGCCAGAATAAATTCAAGGCCTTGCTCAGAGCAGTTCCACGATCGAACTGTTTTGGGCGACCGCGACTTTTCCGGACCAAAGCCGTCTGTTCAGTGCTCATACACCCTCCTTCCATCACCATTGTGATTATGGTTATTAAAATAGTTATAGAAATAACTTAACGATCATTATTAAAAATAGTTGCGCACAAGTCCAGCGGAGTTTATCATTTAATTATCGAGCGATAAGAAAATCACTCAAACCCGCAAAGCTGCACAACTAAAACGCTTTTATAAGCCTTTTGCAGACAACACATTCAGGACGTAACATCATGAGTAACTTTAAAATCCTTCTTGCAGTTCTGGCATTAACCGCTGTACCGGTTGCCAATGTTGCCGCACAGCAGGTTATCATGATGCCTTTGCAGAGTCAGGAAGTGCGGATGGTCAATGTGACCGGTGACAGTAACTTCTGTAACCCGGCCACCTGTACGAACAAAAAAATCGAACAGGGCCGTATTCCTACTTCTCCCACTCAACCACCTGCGCCTTCAACCTCTGGTCATCAGCCCGCTTCTGTTTATTACTAATGACCACGGAGCCTGATGACAGACCGTCAGGGCAGGAATCACGATAAGGCGGCTTATGTCGCCTTATCTTTTTCCTGGCCGCCCCATGTTTTATCACCCTCGCTGGCCAGAACCAACCATTAACTTAGCGATCATTAAAGATTCATTCAGCAAAATTATGCATAAAGGATTTTCAATTCTTATCGCGAATCATTTTAAAAACATTCATTTAACAAAATGAAAACAAAAACCGCGTTTAGCGTGACATTCATCACAGCACGATTAGTTAACGTTCATTAAAAAAACATCTTGCACAAACTCTCAACACTCCCTATCATTTACTTATCGAACGTTAACTAATAACTAACGTTGACCCGAAACTGAGGTTCCTGAATAAGGCACCCCGAATAAAAAATTGACGAACAGGAATTAACATCATGAAAACTATCGCAATGACAATCGCAGCACTCACACTTGCTACCGCTTCTTTCTCTACCCTGGCGGCGACTGAGGTTCAGTCTGTACCTGCGGGTGAACAAACTATCGGTACTGTCAGCGCCTCTTCAAACGGTGACCTGAGCACACTGCAGTCAAAACTGAACGCGAAAGCCACTGAAGCCGGTGCAAGCTCATACCGCATCATCGGTGCTTCTGGTGAAAACCATCTGTACGGTACTGCTGAGCTGTATAAATAAGGCCTGAAGATTTCGTTAGCAGATTGTTCCGCACAATAAGTTAACGATTAATAAATAAATGAGTTGCACAGAATGTGATCCAGGTCTAACATTTACTTATCAACTGTTAAGAAATAACAGTCGGACCTAATAATCACCTGCTGATAAACAGATAAAAAGGAAGACCATCATGAAAAATATCACTATGACTTTAGCTGCAATTGCGCTTGCTACCGCCTCATTCTCTACCCTGGCAGCGACTGAAGTTCAGTCTGCACCAGAAGGTCAACAAGCAATTGGTGTGGTAAGTGCTTCTTCAAGCAATGATTTATCAAGCCTGCAGAACAAACTGAATGCAAAAGCCAACGAAGCGGGTGCAAGCTCATACCGTATCATCGGCGCTTCAGGTGAAAACCATCTGTACGGTACTGCTGAGCTGTATAAATAAGCACAAGAATAAGCAATTTAAGGGTACAACAGCATTTAGTTAACGATTAATAAGCTAGATGTTGTATCGGACAGAAGACAGCTTTGCACATTAAATGAACGTTGATGACAACGCCTGGCAAAGCTCAAAAATACGAAATGAGGAAAATAACATGAAAAACGTAACAATGACTCTTGCTGCAATCGCACTGGCTACCGCTTCATTCTCGACTCTGGCAGCGACTGAAGTTCAGTCCGCACCGGCAGGTCAGCAGGCAATTGGTGTGGTCAGCGCAACATCAGGTAACAGCCTGAGCAGCCTGCAGGACAAACTGAATGCTAAAGCCAGCGAAGCCGGTGCAAGCTCTTACCGTATCATCGGTGCTTCAGGTGATAACCATCTGTATGGCACAGCTGAACTGTATAAATAAGCTGAAGTAAGCAGTAAAAAAGCAGTAAGCAGAAGAGGCGGCATTTGCCGCCTTTTTCGTGTCTGTGTTTTATGAAAAATTTCTCTGAATGCTCCCTGCCCGCCTGACCTTGTGCTACATTTTTCTCTTCTATTTCCTTAAGGCCCTCTTTCCCAATGTAACGAACTCTCATCACTGACAGTTTTTCTTCTCCCTGTTGCCTGCGGGCAATTCGGGGTTTCTGTTATTTCTGATGAGAATCTCTTTCATGAATTCGTTATTAATTGCGCTCATACGCGCACTGCGCAGCCATCGCTGGCTGCGGCTGCTGGGCTTTGCCTTTATTTTATCATCTCTGGGTAATGGCCTGACACAGGTGGTGGTTTTTGGTCAACTGCTGCGCTGGAACGCCTCCCCTGCTACGCTGACTTTCGCTTATATGCTGGCAACATTGCCCGGCTTTATCGGAAGTCTGTGGGGCGAACGCTTGTGCAGAAAAATGTCGCCGCTGCAGATTTTGATCCTGACCGAAATTCTCGGCATGGTGGCATTGATATTTCCGCTGTACGGCTTGCTGTCACACAATATTTCCGCGTTGCTGGCTGTTCAGTCTGCCGAGGCGTTGCTCAGCGGGATGAGTTATCCGGCGCTCACGTTGTTATTCAAACGCGGGCTGAGTGTTGATGAGTTACCGGCAGCGACGGCAATGGAAACGCTGATCTTCGCGGCGCAGGTCATGCTCGGCACCGGCGCAGGGGTTTTGTTGTTCAATGTTGTTTCGCCACTCAGCATTCTGCTGCTTGATGCCCTGAGTTTTGCCGCATCTGCCATTTTGCTTCTGATCACCCGGAAAATATTTCAGGCCAGATGCGCCGACACAACGCCCGCTGATTCCGCCGTACCCGCGTCACTGCGCTGGAAAAATTACTCACCGCTACAGAAACGAAGCGTCTTGCTGCTACCGGCGCTCGCCGCCGTCGGTTCACCCGCGATGGCATTATTGCCCGCACTGGCGCAACAAATCCGCCCTGAAGAAGCCACAGGTCTGGCGCTCCCTTTGTTGTTCTCCCGTAGCCTGGGACAACTTTGCGGGCCGTTATTGCTCAATGCCGACAAACTCCGCCGTTACAGCGCCAGCAACGGACGGTTATTGCTATGCCTGATGTTGTTTCTGGGCGGATATTTTCTGCTTTCTCCCCTCTCCACCTGGCCGGTGGCCAGTCTGATGCTGATTTTCGGTGCTCATCTGGCCTCGAATGTGGTGTTTACATTAGGGACTTTCGGCGTGCTGCAAAATTTTGCGGGCAGGCAGGTCACCACAGCCAGCGCTCTGGCCTGGCGCGGACAAGTTATGGTGAGCGCTTTTGCCACCGGCGCCGCCGGTTTACTGGCTGATAGCATCGGGGCAACCGGCGCGCTTTATAGTGTGTCAATCGCCAGCCTGACCGGGGTTGTTATCTTACTCTGGCACTACAGAGCGTAATCAGAAAACGACAAAGGCAGGGATTTCTCTCTGCCTTTTAACCCCATGGGAGTGCTTTTCTTCGGCATATCTCGCAAGAATTCTCCTTACTTATCTCGTCAGACGTTGGCTGTCGTATAAAGACGTTGGCGTGAGGCATATTTAGGTATAAAATTTTATACACAAGGAAAGTGATGGTGATTAAAGATATCGACTGGCGTGGAAGTTCGTTGAAGGATTTACGTGATTTCCCCACAGACGCCAGAAAAAGAGCAGGCTATGAACTTGAACAAATTCAGCATGGGCTTCCCCCAACACAATGGAAGTCAGTCAGCGACTGGGGAGCTGGCGTGGTTGAAATCAAACTTGATGTGTTTGCCGGTACTTTTCGGGTTATCTATCTCGCTAAATTCGACGAGGCCATTTACATCCTGCACTGCTTTGCGAAAAAGAAGCAGCAAACCAGCCCGAAAGATATTTCCATTATAAAAAGCCGCTATGCCCAAATTGTCCGGGAGCGCCACAGGAGAGAAAATGAAAAAGGATGTTATTGATGTCGCATCACGACATATCACA
This sequence comes from Rahnella sp. P4_A8, assembly GCF_056402435.1. Classification (NCBI taxonomy): domain Bacteria; kingdom Pseudomonadati; phylum Pseudomonadota; class Gammaproteobacteria; order Enterobacterales; family Yersiniaceae; genus Rahnella; species Rahnella sp. P4_A8. The sequence continues at coordinate 79,123 of NZ_JBFUHK010000009.1, forward strand.
CCAGCAGGCGGAAATGTTTTCGCCGATTTGGGATTCAGCGCTGTCGAAGCACAGGCTTTACATGCCGATTCACAGCGTAAAATTGCCCATACTCTGGCGCTCAAAGAACAACTGATGACTGAAATTGGCCTCTGGATCGCCCATCAGAATTTACTTCAGAGCGATGCTGCAAAAATTTTGCAAGTTTCCCGCCCGCGCGTTTCTGACGTAGTGAACAAAAAGACGGATAAATTTACGCTCGATGCCCTGATTCTGATGCTGAGTCTGGCCGGAAAACAGGTAAAGCTGGTGGTTGAATAATCAGCAAAGAAAACGACAAAGGCAGGGATTTCTCCCTGCCTTTTCATCTCAATGCAAAATTTGAATAATCAGTTGGCAGAACTCTTCAGTTGGTTATCCTGCTGATGTTGCTCGAGCGCCAGCTCAATCAGGCGGGTGATCAGCTCACTGTAACTTAACCCGCTGGCTGCCCAGAGTTTCGGATACATACTGATGTTGGTGAAGCCCGGCAATGTATTGATTTCATTGATGACGACATCGCCCTGTTCTGTCAGGAAAACGTCCACACGCGCCATGCCGCGACATTCCAGCACCTGAAATGCCTGCAAGGCAATGGCGCGGATACGGTCGTGGGTCTCACGGGGTAAATCAGCCGGAACCGCAATGGAAGCACCGGATTCGTTGATGTATTTGGTATCGTAGGAATAAAACTCGTCGTGCAGGATCACTTCGCCACACACACTGGCCTGCGGGTGATCGTTACCCAACACAGCGCATTCAATTTCACGACCTTTAATGGCCGATTCCACCAGCACTTTGTGGTCGAAGCTGAAGGCTTTATCCAGCGCACGCTGATAGCCATCTTCATCACTGACTTTACTGACGCCCACCGATGAGCCCTGATTCGCAGGTTTGATAAAAAGCGGCAGACCGAGTTGTTGCGAAACACTGGCAAAGGTATTTTTCTGACGGTTCGCACGTGTCAGGCACACAAACGGGGCAACAGCCAGACCGGCATCGCGCAGCAAACGCTTGGTGACATCTTTATCCATGCTCACGGCGGAACCCAGCACGCCGGACCCCACGAAGGCAATATTTGCCATGCGCAGCAGCCCCTGCAAGGAACCGTCTTCCCCCAGCGTTCCGTGCACTATCGGGAAGATCACATCCACTTGCGACAACGCGCTGGCGCTGTGAGTCTCAATTAACTGATTCTCAGTCTGACCGGGGATCAGTGCAACCTGGTTATTCGAGCGGTTCAGGGCAATCAGCGACGGATTTTCAGCATTGATCAGGTAGTTACTGGCATCATTAATATGCCATTCCCCTTTCTTATCAATGCCCAGCAATGTCACATCAAAGCGTTGTTTATCAATCGCATCCACAATGTTTTTTGCCGACTGCAGTGACACTTCATGCTCTGCCGATTTACCACCGAAAATAATACCAACCCGTAATTTACTCACCTGCTGCTCCTTGTCGCCAGCCTCAGCGGACGGCGAACGTTTCTATAAACAACCACGACTAATCAACAACAAACAGTTTCGCGCCAATTGGTGTGGATGAACGGTGTGCTTCAGCATTGTCCGCCACCTGATAACTCATGCCCGGCGATAAGGTGAAATTCCGTCCGTCCTCAAGACGCGTATGAAGCTCCCCCTCCAGGCAGAACAAAACATGGCCTTTACTGCACCAGTGATCAGCCTCATAGCCAGGTGAATATTCAACGATACGCACACGGATATCGCCAAATTTTTGTGTACGCCACAGCGCCATGCCGGTATCACCCGGATGCTGCGTCGGCGTGACATCACTCCAGTCAGTCGTGCAAAACGGAATCGCATCAAGCTTCATGAGTTTCTCAATGTCGGGAAAAGGAAGGAAAGCCAGCATAAAAGTGAGCGGTAAATTTATCAATCGCTTGCTGAAAACAATTCATTAACAGCCGCTCGCAAAGTTGCGTAAAGCCGATTGTTCTTAGAGACAGGCTGCAGCGCACGTATGGCAGGGCCAGGGGAGAATGCGGGCAGCACACGCCATACCGTTGTGTTGCATGAGATGTCTGTGGGACAGCGGTCACGTTTTTTCGACTATGCTTAATGTTCTGTTGAGAACGCAGAAAGGCGCACGCACCTCAATTCCAACGTGCCGTTGTTTTCGACGACACGCCACAAAACAAGGAGCAACATATGCCATATCAAACGATAAATCCGTTCAACAATAAGCTCATCAAAGAATATCAAACACATAACGATCAGCAGGTTGAAGAGGCACTCTCTGCCGCCCATGCTTTATACAAATCTGACTGGGGTCAGGGCGATATTAAGCAACGCGTTAACGTGCTGCATAAATTGTCAGAACTGATGGCTTCCCGTGTCGATGAACTGGCGGAAGTGGTCAGTGTAGAAATGGGGAAACTCATCGGCCAGAGCCGTGGCGAAGTGCAGATTTGCGCGGATATTGCGAAATTCTATGCCGAAAACGCCGAGGAATTTCTCAAACCTGTGCCGTATAAATCCGATCTCGGCGAAGCCTGGGTCGAACATCATCCGATTGGGGTGATCATGGCCGTCGAGCCCTGGAATTTCCCGTTCTACCAGTTAATGCGCGTACTGGCACCGAATCTTGCCTCAGGTAACAGCGTGGTCGTCAAACACGCCAGTATCGTTCCCCATTGTGCGGAAACCTTTGAGAAACTGGTTACCGAAGCGGGTGCCCCAAAGGGCGCTTATACCAACCTGTTTATTTCTCAGGATCAGGTCAGTGCCATCATTGATGATGACCGCGTTCAGGGTGTCGCGCTGACCGGTTCGGAGAAAGCCGGTGCGGTCGTGGCTTCACGGGCGGCATCTAAGCTGAAGAAATCGACGCTGGAACTCGGCGGGAATGACGTGTTTGCCGTACTCGATGATGCGGATATCGATAAAGCTGCCAAAGCCGGTGCGCAGGCCCGTGTCTCTAATGCCGGACAGGTGTGTACGGCGGCCAAGCGCTTCATTATTCATGAAAAAGTCGCCGATGAATTCCTTAAAAAATTCACCGAACACTTCAAGGCACTGAAGATCGGCGATCCGCTGGATAAATCCACCACACTGGGACCGTTGTCCTCTGCCGAAGCGGTGAAAACGCTGAGCAAACAAGTGGATGATGCCGTGAAACACGGGGCGAAACTGCACTTTGGCGGTAAAAAAGTGGCAGACAATCCGGGCAACTTCTTTGAGCCAACGATTCTGACGCACATTACCCGCGATAATCCGGCCTATTTCGAAGAGTTCTTTGGCCCGGTCGCACAGGTGTACGTGGTGAAAAATGATGAGGAACTGGTGAAACTTGCCAACGACTCACATTACGGCCTCGGCGGTTCGCTGTTTACCACCGATCTGACCCGCGCCCGTAAGCTGGCGAGCCAGATTGAAACCGGGATGGTATACGTCAATTCACCGACGGATACCGCTGCTGAACTGCCTTTCGGTGGTGTGAAACGCTCGGGCTTCGGCCGCGAACTCTCTGATCTCGGTATCAAAGAATTTGTGAACCAGAAACTGGTGGTGCTGGCCGCGAAGTCCTGATGCTTCTTCTCCCCCTGCGGAGGGGGATTTTTTCCTCTCTCCGCACTTTTCCTTTCTCCCTCATTTACCAAGCCTTGACCCACGACAAAGCGCGCTCAAGCACCGCCTCTCTATAATCAGACCCGTTTGTCTTCCCACTGGTAAATCACATGGCTTATGAACTCAATCTGGACTGGCCGGAATTTTTAGAAAAATACTGGCAAAAAAAACCTGTTGTTATCAAAAAAGCGTTCTCAAATTTTGTTGATCCAATCTCTCCAGACGAATTAGCCGGTCTGGCGATGGAGCCGGAAGTGGACAGCCGTCTGGTGAGCCATAAAGATGGTGAATGGCAGGCAAGTAACGGTCCTTTTGAAGATTTCGACGGGCTGGGTGAAACCGGCTGGTCACTGCTGGCACAGGCCGTAAACCACTGGCATTTGCCTGCGGCAGAACTGGTGAAACCTTTTCGCGTATTGCCGGACTGGCGTTTAGACGACCTGATGATTTCGTATTCCGTGCCCGGCGGCGGTGTCGGCCCGCACATCGATCAGTATGACGTGTTTATCATCCAGGGCATGGGCAGCCGCCGCTGGCGCGTGGGCGATGCTCTGCCGATGCGTCAGTTCTGCCCGCACCCGGCGTTACTGCATGTGGATCCGTTCACGCCAATCATTGATGAAGATCTTGAACCCGGCGACATTCTGTATATTCCGCCGGGCTTCCCGCACGACGGCTTTACCCATGAAACCGCTCTCAATTATTCCGTCGGTTTCCGTGGCCCTAACAGCCGCGATTTCATCAGCAGTTTTGCTGACTACGCGCTGGAAAACGATCTGGGCGGCAGCCATTACAGCGATCCGGATCTCACGCTGCGCGACCACGTCGGTAAAGTAGAAGATTACGAGCTGGAACGTGTGCGCCAGATGATGGTTGAGCTGATCAGCCAGCCGGAAGATTTCAAACAATGGTTTGGCCGTTTCGCCACTACGCCGCGCCATGAACTGGATATCGCGCCAGCCGAACCGCCATACGAATCACATGAAATTGCCGATGCACTGATGCAGGGCGAAAGCCTGGTGCGCCTGAGCGGTCTGCGGGTTCTCAACGTCGGCGAACGTTTCTTTGTTAACAGCGAGCCGCTGGAAACATCGCAACATGCCGCTGCCGATGCGCTGTGCCGCTATACGCTGATCAGTAAAACAGAGCTGGGTGCTGCGTTGCAGGATCCTGAATTTGTCGCTCTGTTAACGGATCTGGTGAATCAGGGTTACTGGTATTTCGACGAGTAAACTCCCGGCGATTCAATAACAGCAAAGGCGGCATCCATCCCGGATGCCGCCTTCTTTTATTCTGTTTCGACCGTTAACATTTACGAGCGATAAAGCTCCACCGGCGGCTTCATTTTCCGTTCTTCCGGTGCGAATAAACTAATCTCTTCGCCCAGGATATATTTGGCGCGCAGCATCGCGGAAATCTTGTCCATAATCATCACGATAGCCACTAAAATCAATGTGATAAACATCACTACATCCCAGTTCCACAGACGCATATTTTCCGCATACACCAGACCGATCCCGCCCGCGCCAACAAAACCAAGAACAGCGGCTGAACGGGTATTGGATTCAATCTGATACAGCGACAACGCAAGGAATGTCGGGAAGGATTGAGTGAAAATCCCGAAGCGGTGCGTTTGTAGCGGGGAAGCCCCCAGCGCCCGCAGGCCGCGGCTCGGCGAACGATCTACCGCCTCATGCCCTTCCGCATAAAGCTTGCCCAGCAAGCCTAAATCCTGCATCACGATCGCCAGCACACCGGCCAGCGGCCCCATGCCGACAGCACGAACGAAAATCAGCCCCCAGATCGCCATATCCAGCCCGCGTAAAACATCCAGAAGACGGCGGATGACCATGGAAACGGGTCTGAGAACCGGCGTCGACATCACATTACGCGCCGCAAGGAATGAAAGAGGCAATGCGAGGAAAGACGCGGTGATGGTTCCGGAAAACACAATCGCCAGCGTGATAGCTATTTGCGAAAAATAATACATAAACGGCCATTCGGAAACGTTATGCCAGACAAACATCCGCAGGAAATAACGTCCTACTTCGCGGGTGCCGCGCACCACTTCGCTCCATGGAATACCGAAATAACTGAAGAAATAGACGTAGTACAGCGTAATCACGACAGCCAGTATCGCGAGGTAGCGCAGATAGCGGCGCTGCGCGGCAAACAGATGCCCGTGCTTCTGCTTCAGGCTGCTGACCACATGAGGTTCGAGCGCATCAGTTAACATCAGAAAGTGCCCTCCACAACGCGTTTGCGCAATTTACCGGAAAGAAAATCCATCGCCGACACCACCAGAATAATCAGCAGTAAGGTCATGCTGACCTGGTCATATCGGTCCAGTTTGATTGAGGTCATCAGCTCCTGCCCGATACCACCGGCCCCGACCAGCCCGAGGATAGTCGACTGGCGGAAGTTAATTTCGAGGCGCATAAAGCTGTAGGATAAGAAGATCGGTTTCACCTGCGGCCACATGGCGAAACGCATGCGCTGCAAACGCCCCGCGCCGCAGGCTCTGAGTCCGCGCACCGGTTTATCCGATGCGGTTTCAATGGATTCGTAGAACAATTTGGTCAGACTGCCGGCAGTGTGTAACGTCAGGGCGATAAAACCCGGAATGGCACCGACGCCAAACGCCATCACACACATTACCGCCCAGGCCAGTTCCGGCATGGTGCGCAGGAAAGCGACAAAGGTACGGATGCTGAATTTCACCCATTTAGGCGAATCCGTATTGCTGGCGGCGAGAAAAGCCAGCACGACTGCCAGCGCCGTCGACAATATCGTTGAGGACAACGCCAGCTGAATAGTTTCCCAAATCAGCGGCAGCTGAATATTGAGACGATATCCCCAATACGCCAGTGAACCTTCTGTATGACCGTCAGCAAATAACAATGACCAGTGTAATACCGGCACCGTCTGACCAATATAATCAAAGAAGCTCGGCGCGGAGACGATAATCGTTTTTAAATTAAGTTCGGAAACATTGCCTGACCACAGATATAACAACAACATCAGCCCTGACCAGATCAGCGCTTCCCGCTTTTGTTTACCGCGTATCTGCTGGTAATAACGATTGAAGTCTTTGTTCAAAATAATATTTCCGATTTGCGATAATCATTATTCCTCCCCCTGCGAAGGGGGAGGTCAGGAGGGGGTATTAAAAAAACAATAATGGTAAAAGCTTTCGCTTCCTGAGTTGCCATTAATACCCCACCCCAACCCTCCCCTTCGCAGGGGAGGGAGTTACGGGTTAGCGACCGCCTTTGGTCAGTTCACGCTTCATATCAATAATCTGCTGATATTCAGCCAGGGACGTTTCGCCGATATGCTGTTTGCCGCCCACCGCTTTTACGAAACAAGCGTGGTCATCTTTATCCAGTTTCTTAATGGCAGAAACCAGCTTAGCTTTAAATGCCGGTGGCAAATCGCTGCGCACTAAAATCGGACCATTAGGAATTAATGGCGATTCCCAGATAATGCGGATTTTCTTCATCAGATCCGGATGGTCCATGCGGATCATGCGGTTGAATGCACCGGAGGTATAACCGGTTTCGCGGTCGCCGATCATTGAAGTCCAGGTGACTGCGCCTTCGAACTGGCCGTTCAGCACGCCAAGAATATCCTGCTCATGGCCGCCGGAGAAGGTCACGCTGGAGAAGAAGTTGTTGTATTTGTTATCCGTCGTGCCGCCAAATTCTTTCTTGAATGTCTGGTTCGGGATCAGGTAACCCGAAGTAGAATCCGGGTCAGCGAAACCGAATGATTTGCCTTTCAGGTCAGATAATTTCTGGTACGGGCTGTCGGCTTTTACGACAACCACGGAGTGATAACCCCGGGATTTATCCGTATCGTCAATAACAATGCCGACCAGATCCACCGCTTTCGGATTATTAATATAAACCGAAGCAAAAGATGACGGGGACATGCTTAATACCATATCCACTTTCTTACCTAATAACCCCTGAATAACACCTGAATAATCGGATGAATTACGCAGTTTGGTATCCACATTTAATTCTTTATCGAAGAAATCTTTTACACACTGATTATCGCCGATTTGCTGGGTGGCATTCTGGCCACCCAGAATACCTAAGTTTAATTCTTTAGGAGCATCTTCTGCCATGCTGTGCATTGCAGTAAAAGAACCTGCTACGAAGACTGCCAGACGTAATAACTTCTTCATGTAATGATGACCTTGTGTAGATTGAGAGAAAGTAGAAATAAGCACTGCAAAATAAATAACGTTATTGTTTAACTGTTTATCGCTTCGTGTTCTTCACCGTATAACTGATGCAAAATGCCTTCAGTTAACTGGTCCGGATGGCCGTCGAAAATAATCTGCCCTTTCGCGATGCCGATAACGCGGGTGCAATAATCTTTCACCAACTCGACAGAGTGCAGGTTGACCATCACGGCGATATTCTCTTCGCTGACTTTTTTCAGCGCATTCATGATGCGCAGGGTATTTTTCGGATCCAGTGACGCCACCGGTTCATCGGCCAGCAGAATTTTCGGGTTCTGCATCAGCGCGCGACAAATCGCCACACGCTGCATCTGGCCGCCGGAAAGGTTTTCGGCACGCTGCAATGCATGCGGCAGCATGTGCAACCATTCAAGCAAAGAGATGGCGCGGGCGCGGTCTTCGTCATCGAACTGGTTAAAGAATGATTTGAACGTTGAGGTGTGGCTGAGACGCCCCAGTAACACATTTGTCAGGACATCCAGACGAGGCACCAGGCAGAAATCCTGAAAAATCATGCCACAGCCTGAACGCCAGCGACGCAATGCTTTGCCGGTAAGCCCGGCCAGCTCCTGCTGTTCACCATTTTCGTAATGACATACCACACTGCCATCCGTGAGCGGGATCGTACCGTTGAGCACATGCAGCAGGGTGGATTTACCCGCGCCAGAACGGCCAATTACCGCCACGAACTCACCGGCGTGGAGATCAAAATTGATGTCATTCAGGACACGCTGACCCGATTTATAGGATTTCACCAGGCCTTTGACGTCCAGAACTTTGTTCAGATGCTGTGGCCCGGTCTGAGGATATTCAGCCTGTGCCAGCTTAAGTTGAGCTTGCGCCATGATGCTGTCTCTCGGTTGCTTTCGTTATCTGGCGTTCATTAAGCGCGAGTTTTATGACACATCAATGACGATTTAATGGACAGCGCATGACAAAAATGCAACAGATTAAGTGAAATTACCTAACCCATATCCCGAATGACGTTTAACTTAACAAGTATCATTTAAGTCTATGATTAGATGGCATCCCATCAAAAAAGGAAGATGAAATGGATAATCAGTCACTCATCGCCACGCTGAAAGAGATTGCCGGCAGCCGCCACGTTTTAACCGGCGACAGCAACACCGAACGCTACCGCAAAGGGTTTCGCTCCGGTGGCGGTAAAGCGCTGGCGGTCGTATTTCCACAAACGCTGCTGCAACAGTGGCAACTGCTCAAAACCTGCATCGCCGCCGACAAGATTGTCATTATGCAGGCCGCCAATACCGGGCTGACCGAAGGTTCGACGCCCAGCGGCGACGACTATGACCGCGACATTGTTATTTTCAGCACCCTGAAACTGGACACGATCCAGTTACTCGACGGCGGTCATCAGGTGATCGGTTTTCCCGGCAGCACCCTGTATAAGCTGGAAAAAATCCTCAAGCCCTACAACCGCGAACCGCATTCAGTGATTGGCTCGTCCTGCATCGGCGCATCGGTGGTCGGCGGGATCTGTAATAATTCTGGCGGATCGCTGGTGAAACGCGGCCCGGCGTATACCGAAATGGCGCTCTATGCACAAATCGATGCACAAGGTGAATTGCGGCTGATTAACCATCTGGGCATTAATCTTGGTGAAACGCCGGAAGAAATCCTGACACGTCTGGAAAAAGGCGATTATCTGGAAACCGATATCCAGCATGATCAGCGTCTGGCGTCGGATCACGATTATGCCTCACGTGTCCGCGAAGTGGATGCGGATACGCCGTCGCGTTTCAACGCGGATGAGCGACGTTTATTTGAAGCTTCAGGTTGTGCGGGCAAGCTGGCGGTTTTCGCCGTGCGGCTCGATACGTTTCCGGCAGAAACGCAGCAGCAGGTTTTCTACATCGGCACCAATGACACGGCGGTGCTGACAGAATTACGCCGCCAGATCCTGCGTGACTTCGCTAACCTTCCGGTGGCAGGGGAATACATGCACCGGGATATTTTCGATATCACCGAAGTCTATGGCAAAGACACTTTCCTGATGATCGACAAACTTGGCACCGACAAAATGCCAGACATGTTTACTGCCAAAGGAAAGTTCGATGCACACGCCAGCAAGGTCCCTTTCCTGCCCAAACATTTCAGCGACCGCGTGATGCAGTGTCTGAGCAAAGCCCTGCCGAATCATCTGCCACCGCGTATGAAGCAGTATCGTGACCGGTTTGAACATCACTTACTGCTGAAAATGTCCGGCCCCGGTATTGACGAAGCCCGAACCTTTTTGACACGTTTCTTTAGTGAGGGTCAGGGTGATTTCTTTATCTGTTCCGCCGACGAAGGCAAGAAAGCCTTCCTGCATCGCTTTGCCGCCGCCGGTGCCGCCGTGCGGTATCACGCGGTACATGAAAAAGAAGTGGAAGATATTCTGGCGCTGGATATCGCACTGCGCCGCAATGACCGCGACTGGTTCGAGACATTGCCGGAAGATATCGACAATCAACTGGTGGCAAAACTGTATTACGGCCATTTCATGTGCCACGTTTTCCATCAGGATTACATCGTCAAAAAAGGCGCAAACAGCAAGGCGCTGAAACACAGGATGTTAGAACTGCTCGACGCCAAAGGCGCGGAATATCCCGCCGAACATAACGTCGGCCATTTGTATCTGGCAAAACCACATTTGAAAGAATTCTACCGGCAGGCAGACCCGACCAACACCTTCAATCCGGGTATCGGGAAAACCAGTAAGATGAAGAACTGGCAGGAATAATGTCCTTCAAAAGAGGAATGGCGTAGTCGGCGCAGGCAGTTTGTTCCCAGACAGCGCGGAGGACCCGGAGCGTACATAAAGTACGTGAGGAGTCCGAGCACTGCCCGGGGGCAAAATGGCAAGTAAGATAGCCATTAAGTTAAAATAACTGTGTTCCGTAACCCCACATAATTACCGTCAGAGCCAGAAGCAGCTCTAATACCAGAACGCCCATTGCCAGTGTTGAACTGGAGAACAGGAACCCTTCGCGACGGTCGATATTGAGGAAGTTAGGAATGCCGAGATACAACAGGTATCCGCTGTAACACAGGCCGATCAGCCCGACAAACAGGCATAACCAGACCATCGGATACAGGGCTACGACCCCGCTGAGGAACATGGGTGTGGCCACGTAGCCGGCAAAGACGATACAGTTGTTGAGTGTCGGGCGGCTGTCATAACGACGCGCCATCCCGTAGATAATCCGCCCCATCAGTGCGACAGCAGCGAGCATCAGAACATAGAAAATGACGGCGATATAAGACGCGGTAAACATGGAAACCATCAGCTTCTCGCCATCACCGAAGTTCCAGCCAAGTTGTGTTGTTCCGATGAAAGAACAGACAACCGGGATGAGCGCCATTAAAAGAACATGGTGGGAATACACATGTGAAACGGTTTCCCGCTCACGCTGGATTTGTTGCAATTCGGGACCCGGATTGGATATCAGTCCCCAGACATGATTAGCCATGAAACACCCCCTTGTACGCCGAAAGCCGCCAGCAGCGCGCAGTGATAAACCTTCGGGATTGCCCGTCAGACAAGGGCATAAAGAAGGTGGCGACCTGTCTATATTATAGTCGCTCTTGCCAGCTTTGCTGATACGGCCAATTCAGCGTAATGGGAGATCAACCGTATCAGGTCGCCGTTAGTGAATATAGCGTGCAGCCGTAAACGTCACGCCAACCAGTACCAGCATCATGCTGACAATCCATCGGGTCTGTTTAATCATGAGATCGTAAAACATTGCCTGCATTGCACTCAGTGAAGCTTCAATCTTCACAAAGCGTTCATCTACTTTTTCAAAGCGCCGGTCGATCTTCTCAAATCGTTGTTCTATTTTGTCAAAGCGCTCATCTACACGATCGAACTGTTTATCGACCTGTTGAAACTGTTTATCTACCTGTTCAAACTGTTTATCTATCCTCACCAGATGATCGTCAATTCTCAGCAGGTGCCCGTCGATGCGCGCGATGCTCTGTTCGGTTTTCCCGACACGACCCCCGATATCTGTCACCGCTTCAGTGAGCGTGACCATCTGGTGCTCCAGTTTGCCGACACGGAGATTCGTCTCCGTGATCACTACCGTTAGCTGACTGACCTGCTGTTCCACCTTCCCTACCCGCAGATTCAGCCCGGCAATTTCCTCACCATTTTTGATTCCCTGCTTTTCAATATTGTTGATCTGGTTTTGCATGAGCTTTTCCATGAGCGATTTTCCTTTGTAATCTTCCGGCCAGGCAGGCGCGCCTGGAAAATAGAGCATCCTGTTGATCGGCGATAGATCCCGTCTGCTGAGCTGAAACACAGTTGTTGTCCCTCACATGAGCTTTCCCTGTTTAGAAATCCTTAATCTGGCCACAGTTTGCACTGGATAAATAACCACCTCAAATCAATTTCCTTCTCGACAAATACGCGATTGCTTATGTATCTATATATGATTGAGTTGCATTGCTTTAATGAATAAATATCAATGAAAATAACCTGTTACGGGGATCGTTAACAGGTCAAACTTAAGGAATTACGGACGCCCGCGGGTTATGGAAATCATAGCGTGCACAGGGGAAACCGGGCATTTTCCAGCCCGCATTAACTCATCAGTTTTTACAGGTAAAAAAGTCTGCGGTACGGTTAAAAAATCATTAACGTAGAGGCAGACACTTATCAGGAGAATTACATGCGCATTACCTGCTTACATACGGCCGACAGCAATATTGCGGTTTTCGAAAATACAGCTCACGAACTTGGGCTGGATCAGCATAAGTTTGTGCATGTTTCGCGGCCCGATTTACTGGCTGCAGCCGAAAAGGCGGGCGGGCTGACTGCAGAAATTCGTCAGCAAACAGCGGATGTGCTGCTGGCATTGAGTGAAAATGCCGATCGCGTTTTACTGACCTGTTCGACGCTGGGTTCTGCCGCGACGCTTGCCAGTGAAAGTGCCGCGGTGCCGGTGTTGCGTGTCGATCAGACGCTGGCGGAACAGGCCATGAAAACAGCGGGCAGTGTGGTTGCACTCTGTGCGGTCGAAACGACCCTGGAGCCGACGCGGCAGTTGTTCGCGCAGGTGGAAAAACATCCGCAGGCGCAGTTTGAAATCCATCTGGTGGCAGGCGCATGGGAAAAGTTTAAGCAGGGGGATCTGGCCGGATATTTACAGGCTATCGCGGCGGCGGCTGATGTGGAATACAGGCGAGGCGCGGCCTGCGTGGTGCTGGCTCAGGCTTCGATGACCGGTGCGGCACAACTGACCCAAATGGGCAAACCGCTTACCAGCCCGGAATGTGGTCTGCGCGCGGCACTGGCCTGAAATTAGCAAGCACACAGCAAAAATGCAGGCAGAAGCTATACTGATAAGGAATATCATTGGCTTAGCCGGATGGCCGATGACGACTGAAGGTTATGTTAAGGAGAAAACATGAAAATTATTCTGTGGATCATCGCCATCATCTTTATCGTCGGCTTACTGACCCTGACAGGGGTGTTTAAACTGATTTTCTGACCACGTTGTCTGTCCCTGCAAAACAAAAAGTCCGGCATCTGGCCGGACTTTTTCATTTCAATCATCTGCTCAATCATCCGCCTCTTCGACGGAAGGCTGCGTTTTCTGCTGCTCTTTCTGCTTACGGTAGTTTTTGGCAATCTGTGGAACAGGCACTGCTTTGCCGGTTTCCATCCAGGTGCGCAGGCGGTTGGCATCGGCAAAGGCCGTAAATTTCCCGAAGGCATCCATCACGACCAGTGTAACGGGCTTGCCGTTAATGGTGGTACGCATCGCCAGGCAATGGCCGGCTTCATCGGTGTAACCGGTTTTGGTCAGCTGGATATTCCACGACGGATTCATGATCAGATGGTTGGTATTACGGAACGGCAATGCGTACGCCGGATGGCTGAAGACAGCCGTTTTTTCAGCAGTCGTACTTAGCTGACCGATCAGCGGATAGCGCTGTGAAGCCAGCAGCAGCCGTGTTAAATCACGCGCGGTGGAGACGTTGCGCGGCGACAAACCGGTCGGTTCAGCATAATGCGTATGGGTCATGCCCAGCGATTTCGCCTTCGCATTCATAGCATTGATAAATGCAGAATAACCGCCCGGATAATGTGCCGCGAGACTGGCCGCAGCCCGGTTTTCTGAGGACATCAGCGCCAGTTGGATCATCTGACGACGGGTAATTTCACTGTTCAGTTTCACGCGGGAGAACACGCCACGCATTTCAGGTGTATTACTGATATCGATATTGATCACTTCGTCGAGTGGCAGATTCGCATCAAGCGTCACCATCGCGGTCATCAGTTTGGTCAGGGAGGCAATCGGCCTCACCTCATCCGGATTTCGGGAATAAATCACTTCGTGGCTTTTCAGATCCACCACCATGGCACTGCCGGAAGCAATTTGAACGATCGGGGCGACGGCCGGCTCATGCTTTGCAGCGGTGGCGGCAGGGGCAGACAACATGCCTGTATTTAAGGCTAATAAGCTCAGAACCAAAAGACGGATTTTCACATGCATTGCTCTGTATTTAGAAAGTTGTCATTAAGATATGTCGTAACAGCGGGCGGAATTATAAGTGAGGCGAAAAGTCTTAGCACCCGCAATTTTCAATTCTATTTGTCACAAAGTCTGTCACCACCACCCACAGACCGTGGAACGACGAGTAAGTGAACACTTGCGTAAGAATGCACTGAAAAAATAAAGGGACGCTCAGAAAGCGTCCCTTCGAAATACACAGGTGAATATTATTGATTGTCGATCAGATAACCAATCTCCTTCGACGTCTTCAGCACGCGCACTTCAGTAAATAACTCTGTCGCCTCTTCGTACTCTTTACGCAAATAACTCAGCCACTGTTTAATGCGCGCAACGTGATACAAACCGGTATCGCCCTGCTTTTCCAGACGGGTGTATTTCTGCAACAACGTTATTACCTCCGGCCACGGCATACGCGGTTCGTTGTACTTCACCACACGGCTGAGATTCGGAATATTCAGCGCACCACGCCCGAGCATCACGGCATCACAACCGGTGGTGTGCAGACACGCCTGGCCGCTTTCGTAATCCCAGATTTCACCATTGGCGATCACCGGAATACTCAGGCGTTGACGGATTTCGCCAATCGCAGCCCAGTTAATACGTTCCGGCTTGTAGCCGTCTTCTTTGGTACGCCCGTGCACCGTCAGTTCCGTTGCACCCGCCTGCTGCACGGCATCTGCAATTTCAAAACTGTGTTCCAGCGAATCCCAGCCGAGACGCACTTTGACAGTCACCGGTAAGTGAGCGGGCACCGCTTCACGCATGGCTTTGGCGCCCTGATAAATCAGCTCAGGATCTTTGAGTAACGTTGCGCCACCGCCACTGCCGTTAACCAGTTTGGACGGGCAACCGCAGTTGAGATCGACACCGTAAGAGCCCAGTTCCACCGCACGGGCGGCGTTTTCGGCCAGCCATTGCGGATACTGACCGAGTAGCTGAACGCGCACTAACGTGCCCGAAGACGTGCGGCTGGCATGATGTAATTCAGGACACAAGCGATAGAAGGATTTGGCGGGAAGCAGCTGATCCACCACGCGCAAAAACTCGGTGATGCACAAATCGTAGTCGTTTACTTCTGTGAGAAGTTCACGAACCAGAGGATCAAGCACACCTTCCATCGGAGCCAGTAATACGCGCATCGCAGTTCAACCCTTAAAAATGACGCGCAAGATTACCGCAAGGCCCGCCGCCGGGCAATTACCCCTGAGACAAATCGCCGCTTAATGAGGTTTTCGCCCTGCCCTGCAAGCGTCTGACTCTGACGGAGCGCCAGGCAATCCACACCGCCAGAAGCGCAGGCACAGCAAACAGCAGGAACATCCAGAATGCCGCGCTGGCTGCACCGCTATCCCCCTTATCAACGCCTGCAAAGTTAGCCACCGTTCCGGCTAACGCCGCGCCAAGCGCCGCCGCAAAAGATTGCACCACGGTTATCGACGCACCGGCTTTTTCGCGATCCTCTTCCGGTGCCTGTTGCAGAACGCGGGTCAGCAAATGCGGCCAGCCGAGGCCAATCCCAAAACCGGCCAGCGTCAGCCCGAGCACTACGCCACTGATATTCAGCCACGGCAGGCCGAAAGCGACCGGTACGGTGAACAACAGTAAAAGCAAACCGGCAGCCAGGATCAGTGGCCCGCAGATAATCGCGCCATCCGCGCGACGGCCTGTCCAGCCGGAACTGGCCACTTCACTTAATGTCCAGCCCGCGGCCGCCGCGGCAGTGATGTATCCGGCAGCCAGCGGGGTCTGACCGTGTAAATGTTGCAGCAGATACGGCACAAACAGTTCGCAACCGAGGCCGATAATCAGCAACGTCATCACCAGATACAGGCCATAGAGCGGTGAGGAACGGCGTAAAGCGTTGCGCGGCAGCAGTCTGACATCCGCCGTAAATTCGCGGTGGCGCAAGATTAAAATCATCGCCACCGCGACCACGAAACCGAGCAAGTTAATCAGCCCTGATGAAGACAGACTGCCCGCCGATACCACTAACACTGCGCCGGTCAGCAAGGCCAGTTGCATCAGCGGCAGCGGTTCGTCCGGCTGCCGGTCGTGCCGGGATTTTGGCAAAATCCGCCAGACCCACACCCCGAACAGCGACGTCACCGGCAACAGCAAACCAAACGCCCAGCGCCATGCATGCAGTTCGGCGAAGATACCCCCTACCGCCGGGCCGACCAGCGTCGCAATGCCCCACATCGCCGAAATCAGCGCCATGGCGCGCGGCCAGAGAGATTCTTTAAACAGGAGGTTGATCATCGCGTAGGAGAGTGCGAACAGGAATCCGCCCCCCAGTCCCTGCAGCGCCCGTCCGAGCAGCAGCACCGGCATATTCGGCGCGGCGGTACAAATGGCGGCACCGGCAATAAAAATAGCGGTCGCCATCAGATAGCTGCCACGCGGCCCGGCGGTGCGCATCAATCGTGCAGAAAGTGCTGAGCCGAGAATGGAACACACAACGTACAGCGTAGTGTTCCAGGCATACCACGCCAGCCCGCCGATATCCTGCACAACGGAGGGTAAAATCGTGATGACGATGTAGCTGTTAGTCGCATAAAGCGCGACACCTGCGCTCAGGGTAATGGCACTGCCCCGGTTTTCGGCGCTGAATAAATCCGCCCATCCGTTCTGACTTCCCGACATTTTCTCTGCATCCCTTTGGTTTGTACTGTCCACGCATTGAAGCGTGCTGTGGTTATGATATGATTAAAACAAGAAATAACTTGGAATATTTTTTACGTAATCTAGAACCCGTCGAGGCAATATGTCAAGCAATGACCTGGAAAATAAAAATGACGTACGGCAAAGCGTCGCAGAGCGTTTACTGATGCTGCTGAAAACCCACGGGCAACTTCAGGCCAGCGATGCCGGCCATCTGCTGGGTACCACAGGTGAAGCCGCGCGCCAGCAGTTTGTGAAGCTGGCGAAGGAAGGACTGGTGGAAGCCAAATCTGTCTCACAGGGTGTCGGACGCCCGGCGCAGTTCTGGCAACTGACCGCCGCCGGTCATGCGCGATTTCCCGATGCCCACGCTGACCTCACCGTACAACTTTTGCAACTGATCCGCACCTCTCTGGGGGATTCGGCGCTGGATCAGCTCATCACCTCGCGGGAAAAAATCACGCAGGAACACTACCGCCAGGCGATGCTCGGGGCGGTGTCGATGGAAGACAAATTGCAAAGGCTGACGGATATCCGTACCCGTGAAGGCTATATGGCGGACTGGAAAATGCAGGAGGATGGCAGTTATCTGTTTGTCGAAAATCACTGCCCGATTTGCGCTGCCGCAGCTACCTGTCAGGGATTTTGCCGTGCGGAACGCGATGTATTCAGCGATGTGCTGAACGCCAGTGTCGAACGCACCGAACATATTTTGCAGGGTGCACGCCGTTGTGCGTACGTGATTCGTTAGATTACCCGCGAAAAAAAACCGCCTTCAGTGAAGGCGGTTTGATTGCATTACAGGGGATCCGGAAACTTATTTGTTGCCGCTGCCTGCATTGCCGGTGCGACGCTGGCCTGCATGGGCAGGACGCGAACGTGCCGGACGGTTCTCAGCTGAACCACGGTTTTCTGAACCCCGGTTTTCAGACGTACCGCTGCGCTGACCGTTACCGCCCTGACGCGGAGCGCCTGAACGTGGAGCACCCGTACGCGGTGCGCCAGGACGCTGGCCCTGACGTGGCGCGCCACGACCACCACCACCGCCGCTGCCCTGACGACCATTGATGATCGGCTCAGCTTTGATGCTCGGATCGGGCTCGTAACCTTCCAGTGCGATGCGAGGAATTTCACGTTTCAGCAGACGCTCGATATCACGCAGCAGTTTGTGTTCGTCCACACACACCAGAGAAATCGCTTCACCAGTGGCTTCCGCACGACCGGTACGGCCGATACGGTGAACGTAATCTTCCGGTACGTTTGGCAGCTCATAGTTGACCACGTGCGGCAACATATCGATATCCAGGCCACGCGCAGCGATGTCTGTTGCCACCAGAACACGGACAGAACCGGCTTTAAAATCAGCCAGTGCACGGGTACGTGCGCCCTGACTTTTGTTGCCGTGAATAGCAGCAGCCGTGATGCCATCTTTATTGAGTTGTTCGGCTAAATGGTTTGCACCATGTTTTGTCCGGTTGAACACCAGCACCTGTTTCCAGTCGCCTTCACCGATCATCTGCGACAGCAATTCTCTTTTGCGTTTCTTATCAACAAAATGAACGCTTTGTTCAATTTGCGCAGAAGCAGTGTTACGACGCGCGACTTCGACAGAGGCCGGGTTGGTCAGCAACTTGCTCGCCAGACCTTTAATCTCATCAGAGAACGTCGCGGAGAACAGCAGGTTCTGACGCTTGGCAGGCAGTTTTGCCAGCAGGCGACGGATATCGTGAATGAAGCCCATGTCCAGCATGCGGTCGGCTTCATCCAGCACCAGAATTTCAACCTGAGATAAATCAACAGCACGCTGATGTTCCAGATCCAGCAAACGACCCGGCGTTGCGATCAGCACATCCACACCACCGCGCAGTTTCATCATCTGCGGGTTGATGCTCACACCACCAAATACCACCAGAGAACGCAGGGTGAGGTATTTGCTGTAGGCCTGTACGTTTTCACCAATCTGCGCCGCCAGCTCACGGGTTGGGGTCAGGATCAGCGCACGAACCGGGCGACGTCCTTTGAATTGCGCGTTGGTATGGCTGAGCATATTGAGCAGCGGCAAGGTAAAACCAGCGGTTTTACCGGTACCGGTCTGCGCACTCGCCATCAGGTCACGGCCTTCCAGCACGACAGGAATAGCCTGACGCTGAATAGGCGTAGGTTCGCGATAGCCCTGTTCTTCAACAGCACGCAAAATTTCGGCACTTAAGCCGAGGGAATCAAATGACATATAAGGAAAAGCTCCAGTCCACTCTAACCCGAACGGGGTTCGGTGCAGTTTCAAGAGTGGATGATCAGACGAGGCAAATGAGGCATTACCACGAGGATTCGGCACAAACTGCAGTGCGCCAGTTGGGGCGATAGTAGCACAAAACGCCGCTCTGCGTGAAGTTATCTCCTTCTCGCCTGTAACTGATGGTTACAGCCGCAGACTCTGGTAACACTTTCAGGCCGCATAATCTGCCGCGATAATCCGAAACTTTGACACAGGATAATCAATTATAAACCTGATGAATGGGTTCCCACTTTTTGCGTCCCACTTCACAGATTTGATTGCTATGCTTCTTTTCTCTCACTCCTCTGTCCATAAGGCTACATCGCTGCAACATGGAAACCTGGAAAGTAAATTTAATCTCCGTCTGGCTGGGCTGTTTTTTTACCGGCATGGCGATGAGTCAGATCCTGCCTTTTTTACCCCTTTATATCGAACAACTTGGCGTAACGTCTCATGAATCCCTGAGCCTGTGGTCAGGGCTGGTATTCAGCGGCACGTTCCTGGTTTCCGCCATCGTTGCGCCGTTGTGGGGCAGTCTGGCTGACCGCAAAGGCCGCAAACTGATGTTGCTGCGCGCCGCGCTGGGGATGGCGATTGTCATGATGTTGCAGGGGTTCGCCACCAACGTCTGGCAGCTTTTCATTCTGCGCACACTAATGGGCCTGACGTCCGGGTATATTCCCAACGCGATGGCGCTGGTCGCCTCGCAGGTCCCGCGAGATAAAAGTGGCTGGGCGCTCGGCACGCTGTCTACCGGTCAGGTATCCGGCGTGATTATCGGCCCGCTGCTCGGCGGCTTTATGGCTGACCATCTCGGCCTGCGCACGGTGTTTTTCGTCACCAGCGGCATGCTGTTTATCAGCTTTCTGATCACATTATTTTTGATTAAAGAACGCGTGGTACCGGTCACCAAAGCCAACCGTCTGAGCGGCAAAGCCGTATTTACTACGCTGCCCTACCCGTGGCTGATTGTCAGCCTGTTCGTCACCACCATGATGATTCAGCTCGCCAACGGTTCCATCAGCCCGATCCTGACGCTATTTATCCGCGAACTGTCATCGGATACCAGCAATATCGCCTTTATCAGTGGCGTGATTGCCGCCGTGCCGGGCGTTTCCGCGCTGATGGCCGCCCCGAAACTTGGCAAGCTCGGCGACCGCATTGGCGCGCATCGCATTCTGATTGCCGCGCTGGTTTTTTGCTTCATTCTGTTTTGCCTGATGGCACTGATTAATACGCCGACCCAGCTCGGGATCCTGCGTTTCATGCTCGGTTTCGGCGATGGCGCGCTGATGCCTGCGGTACAGGCGTTGCTGGTGAAATACAGCAGTGATCAGGTCACCGGCCGGATATTCGGTTACAACCAGTCTTTTATGTATCTCGGGAATGTGGTCGGGCCGCTGATTGGCTCAAGTGCCTCGGCACTGCTTGGCTTCCGCTGGGTGTTTATCGTCACGGCGATACTGGTGCTGTTCAATACGGTGCAGGTTTGGTGGAGTTTTCGGCAGGTGCCGACGGGGCGGGTCAGGTTTTGATTTGCTCCTCCCCCTGCGAAGGGGGAGGCCGGGAGGGGGTTTTAAGGGCTGACACCATTATCCCTGCACACTTCAGCTTTCATTTTTTGATCTTAATACCCCCCCCCACCCCAACCCTCCCCTTCGCAAGGGAGGGAGCTAATAAACCTAACCTGTCAGCATAAAAAAAGGGACACTTCTCAGTGCCCCTTTCTCATATTTGAAATCAAAAAACCTTACCGGCGGTTGCCGAAAATCCGCAACAACATCAGGAACAGGTTGATGAAATCGAGATACAAGGTCAGTGCGCCAACAATCGAGTATTTACGAAAGTTATCGCGGTCATCCGCTGACAACTGCGCACCCATATTTTTCAGCTTCTGCGTGTCATACGCCGTCAGACCGACGAAGATCAGCACACCGGCGTACGAAATGATGTTCGCGAGGCCGGAGCTTTTCAGCCACATGTTCACCAGTGATGCCAGCACCAGACCAATCAGTGCCATGAACAACATGCTGCCGATCCCGGTCAGGTCGCGCTTGGTCACGTAACCGTAGACACTCATTGCGCCGAACATACCGGCAGCGACGATGAACGTTCCGAAGATTGAATCACCGGTGTAGACCAGAAAAATGCTGGAAAGCGTCAGACCGGTCAGTGCGGAATACAGCATAAACAGGCCGGTGGCGACCGTGCCGCTCAGGCGATTCACCATGCCGGAAATCACGAACACCAGCGCCAGTTGCGCGATGATCAAGCCGAAGAAAGTAATCTGGCTGGAGAAAACAAAGCTCATGATTTTTTCAGAGCCGGAAGCGTACCAGGCCACAAATGCGGTCAGCAGCAAGCCACAGAACATCCAGCCATACACTTGCGCCATGTACGCCTGAATGCCGGTATTCGCGCGTTCAACAATTGAACCGTTACTGCGTGGATATCGATCCATGATGATTACCCTTTTGCATGGAGGATGAAAAATGAGGCCAAAACAGCCTCCCGATTTGTAAAGCGTATCACAGATAGAGAGAAAAGCATGGGAGGTCTGCGTATGGTTGAGGCGCTATTTACCAGCGCGCCGCCGCCTCTTTATCACTGTCGCGGGCATCGACCCAGCGATCACCCTCTTCTGTGGCTTCACGCTTCCAGAACGGCGCGCGGGTTTTCAGATGATCCATAATGAATTCATTGGCTTCAAAAGCCATACCGCGATGCGCGCTGGTCACGCCGACAAACACAATTTCATCGCCCGGATACATCGGTCCGACGCGGTGATAAACAGACACACTTTGCAGCGGCCAGCGGGTACGGGCTTCAGCAACAATCTCTGCCAGCGCTTTTTCGGTCATGCCCGGATAATGTTCCAGCGTTAAGGCGCTGACATGATTACCCAGATTATGATTACGCACTTTGCCTGTAAACGTGACCACAGCACCGTCGGCGTCCGATTGCGCCAGCCAGTTGTACTCATCACCCACGCTGAACGGCGCGGCATCAACAACAATTTTCGTCTGATCCATCTCAGCCCCCGGTGACCGGCGGGAAGAACGCCACTTCATCGCCCGCACGCAGCGGATGCGCCATCGTGGTCAGCGTCTGGTTAACCGCCACCAGTAATTTCCC
Source organism: Rahnella sp. P4_A8 (assembly GCF_056402435.1). Lineage (NCBI taxonomy): Bacteria > Pseudomonadati > Pseudomonadota > Gammaproteobacteria > Enterobacterales > Yersiniaceae > Rahnella > Rahnella sp. P4_A8. The sequence goes on from NZ_JBFUHK010000009.1 coordinate 101,584, forward strand.
GGATTCCAGCGCCAGTGCCCAGCGGTCGCCGCGTCCGGTGAGCGAAGCGCGCAGCTCCTCCACCGTGGCGAAATCAGCAGGGAGTTGCAGACCGGAGGTGCCGGTCAGTTCGCGTACCTGCGCGAAGAACAGAATGTCGATCATACTTCCACCTTACCTTCCGCCTTAAAATCTCCTGATTTACCGCCGCTTTTCTCCAGCAGGCGGATCGGGCCAATCACCATATCTTTTTGCACGGCTTTGCACATGTCGTAGATAGTGAGTGCCGCCACAGAAGCCGCCGTCAGCGCTTCCATTTCCACGCCGGTTTTACCGCTCAGACGGCAGCGGGATTCGATGCGCACACGGTTATGTTCCGGCTGTGCTTGCAGATTCACTTCCACTTTGGTCAGCAGCAGCGGATGACACAGTGGGATCAGATCCCAGGTTTTCTTCGCCGCCTGAATGCCAGCGATACGCGCCGTAGCAAACACATCACCTTTATGGTGATTGCCGTTGATGATCATCGCCAGCGTGTCAGCGGCCATTCCAACAAAAGCTTCGGCGCGGGCCTCGCGGACCGTTTCGGCTTTACCGGAAACATCCACCATGTGAGCGTCGCCGGACGCATTAATATGGGTCAGTTCAGACATACTTATTTCTTCAAATGTGGAGTGAAATTGCACGGCCCCTGACGGGCATCGAGCTGCGCTTCAATAATGTTGTCCCAGGCGGTCTGGCAGGCGCGGGTTGAGCCGGGCATAGCGAAAATCACCGTCTGGTTGGCGATGCCGCCGATGGCGCGCGACTGAATCGTCGAGGTGCCGATATCTTCAAACGACACCATGCGAAACAGCTCGCCAAAACCTTCGATTTCACGGTCAAACAAAGGCTTCAGCGCTTCCGGCGTATTGTTGCCCGCGTTAAAACCCGTGCCACCGTTGACCAAAATCGCCTGAATCTTTTCATCCGCAATCCACGCAGATACAACAGCGCGGATGCTGTAAATGTTCTCTTTGACAATTTGCTGCGCGACGACATGATGGCCGCCTTCGGTCACCGCTTCTTTCAGGTAATGCCCGGACGTGTCTTCAGCGTCGGTTCGGCGGTCAGAAACCGTCATGATCGCGACAGATAAAGGCAAGAACTCTTTACTGGCTTTGCTCATCAGTTTGCTCCTTAAACGATCAGTACCGGGTTTAGCCGCCGATAAACGACAGGTTCTGAGTAATTCCGGTATTGCCTTCATGCAGGAAGTGGGTTTGTTTTTTACGGCTGAGGCCGCCCTGAATGCGGTCCATCAAATCGTCCTGTTGCATGTCGTCGGCTAATAAATCGCGTAACGGAATGCCTTGCTCGCCGAACAGACACAAATGCAGATTGCCAAGGGCAGACACACGCAGCCGGTTGCAACTGGCGCAGAAGTCTTTTTCGTACGGCATGATCAGACCGATTTCACCCAGATAATCCGGATGACTGAAGACTTGCGCGGGGCCATCGCTGCGTGAGCGAAGTTGTAACTGCCAGCCCTGACGCACCAGTTGTTCGCGCAGCACCTCACCGGAAACGTGGTGTTTGCGGAACAAGTCGCCGCCGTCGCCGGTTTCCATCAGTTCAATGAAACGCAGCTGGATCGGACGGGTTTTTATCCAGTCGAGGAAGGTATTCAGGCTGGCGTGATTGACATCGCGCATCAGCACGGTATTGACTTTCACCTTGCTGAAACCGGCGTCAAAGGCCGCATCTATACCCGCCATAACGTCGCGGAATTTATCCTGACCGGTGATGGCGTGAAACTGGCGGGCGTCGAGACTGTCGACGCTGACGTTGATGTTGGTCAGACCGGCATCGCGCCATTTATCGATATCACGCGCCATGCGATAACCGTTAGTGGTCACCGCGAGGGTTTTGATGGAAGGATTTTCGCGCACTGCGGCAATGATCTCGCAGAAATCGCGGCGCAGCGACGGCTCTCCACCGGTCAGGCGCACTTTTTCCGTTCCCAGACTGGCGAACGCGCGGCTGACCCGACGGATTTCATCGAGCGAGAGAAAGCTTTTATTGCTGTGTCCGTGCGGCTTGTAGCCATCCGGCAGACAATAGGTGCAACGAAAATTGCACACATCTGTGATCGACAGCCGCAAGTAATAAAACTTGCGGGCAAAAGCATCAGTAAGTTGAAGCACCTTAACACCTTTCCAGATACGGGAGATGCGGGCATTTCTGCCATGCACCCTGGTGACTTTCGTCACGGCCAGGGCTCCATATTGTTTCTGTGGGAACGACGTCAGAAAGGCAACTTAGGAACCAGGGCTAGGAGTTGATTCATGCCGTCCATAGCGGATCGAGAATGAATACGGGGGTAACGGGGGATATTCTAACGCCGCAAAGTCCTGAACGCCAAGATGGTTTTTCGTTATGTATTTTGATACATAACGATTTTTTACGACAAAAGGCTGCATTTTCAACGCTGAAACTGCCCGGTTTTTAATGTCCTGAGAGTGGCGTGAAGGGATAACATCTTGTTGCAAAATTAGGTAAAATCCGCCGCAGAAAACGATGTAAACCCGCCGCTCCCCATTTGAAAGGAAAACCATGCGCAACCGAACATTAGCAGACCTCGACCGGGTGGTGGCATTAGGCGGAGGTCACGGGCTGGGCCGTGTGATGTCTTCACTCTCGCTGCTGGGTCCGCGCCTGACCGGCATTGTGACGACCACCGATAACGGCGGTTCGACTGGCCGTATCCGCCGTTCCGTTGGCGGCATTGCCTGGGGTGATATGCGCAATTGCCTGAATCAGCTGATCACCGAACCGAGTCTGGCGTCGGCGATGTTCGAATACCGTTTCAGCGGCCAGGGCGAGCTGGATGGCCATAATCTTGGCAATCTGATGCTGCGCGCGCTGGATCATCTCACCGTGCGCCCGCTCGAAGCGATCAATCTGGTACGAAGCCTGCTGAAAGTCGACGCAGAACTGATCCCGATGTCAGAACAGCCGGTCGATCTGGCGGCCATTGATGCCAATGGTGAACACGTCCACGGCGAAGTCAACGTCGATAAACTGGCACAAATTCCGCGCGAACTGCGGCTGGAACCCCAGGTGTCCACCACGCGCGAAGCGTTACAGGCCATTGCTGAGGCAAATCTGATCCTGATCGGGCCGGGGAGTTTCTTTACCAGCCTGATGCCGTTGTTACTGATGAATGATCTGACAACCGCGCTGCGCCGCAGCCGGGCGCATATCGTGTATATCGGAAATCTGGGGAAGGAACTGAGTGTCGCCGCCGCGTCGCTGACGCTGGACGACAAACTGGATATGATCGAGAAACGCATCGGCCGCCGCGCCGATGCCGCGATTGTCGGGCCGAAAGTCAAAATCGGCGGAAGCGCCACTGAACATCTGATTATTCAAAGCCCGCTCGAAGCCAGTGATGTGCCCTATCGTCATGACCGCGACATGTTACGCATGGCGATTGAAGAGGCGCTGCAAAAAATGATCTGATTGGTAAACATCAGAGATAAGAAAGGCCGCGCGATGCGGCCTTTTTTGCGTCCGAAAACTGAATTTACTGCCAGTCAGCCAGGATTTCCGCAGTGGTTTTTACCGTTACCGGATTTCCCGGCACAGATAACTCACGCCACACTTCATTATGCTGCCCGATCAGTTGCTGCGCCGTCGCGTGTGTGCGATCGCCGGTAGTGTGCGCATCTGACGCAACCGTCACGGCATAGCCTTTGCTGGCAGCGATTTTGATGGTGGTGTCTACGCAATAATCCGTTGCACAACCGCAAAGGGTAAAACGGGTCGCATTCAGTTCCTGCAGAACGTTATCGAGTGAAGTGCGGTAGAAGGAATCACAGGCGGTTTTAGTCACAGAAATCGCGCCTTCCGGCTGATGCAATTCCGGTAATATCTGCCAGAATTCGCTGCCTTCGGTCATTTCACCTTCAGCGTGCTGAATGAAAATAACCCGCCCTGCCCGGTCAATCAGCTGATTAATGCGCTCAGCCCGTCCGCTGCGGTCATAACGCGGGGAAGCGAACACCCCGTTTTGCATATCCACCACGATAAGAACATGTTGCTCTGACACGATCCTTCCCCTCAAATGAACAGAATGAAATGCGCGTAAATTACTTTTTCACCAGCGGATGGTTATTCCACGGGCTGTCGGCAGCCGGTTTGGCGGTGCTGACTTTTGGCTTTTGCGGAGCCTGTGCTGAGAGCGGTGTGCGGCGCTTGCTGCGGGTCATATCCGGGCGCAGATGACCTTCAATGAAATCCAGATACAGCGTTTCCACTTCCTTACGCGCCCACGGCGTGCGGCGCAGAAATTTCAGGCTGGATTTCACACTCGGGTCGCTTTTGAAGCAGTTGATATTCACCTGTGAGGCCAGCGCCGGCCAGCCAAAGTTATCCACCAGCGTTGTCAGCAGTTTTTCCAGCGTGACGCCGTGCAGCGGATCTTTCGCTGCGCCAGGGTTTTGTGGTGTATCAGTCATTGGCTCGCTCTTCGTTAAAATGTCTGGGTCATGATTTTTAAGCCGCGCAGTCTACCACCCTTCTCGTTACGAAATCGCAATAAACTGCTCACGCAGGGCATGCAACTCGTCGCGCGTGTTGGCCGCCTCTTCGAATTCCAGATTTTGCGCGTGCGCATACATCTTGCTTTCCAGCTCCTTGATGCGTTGCTCCAGCGCTTTCGGCGTAAGCGATTTGAAGGTTTGCGCCGCTTCGGCATCGCGTTTGTCTTTGTTCTTTTTGGTTTTCGGCTGACCGAGTTGCAGGATGTCGGAGATCTTCTTGTTCAGCCCCATCGGCGTGATGCCGTTTTCGAGGTTGTACGCTTCCTGTTTGGCGCGACGTCGTTCGGTTTCTTCAATGGCGCGGGCCATTGAATTGGTAATTTTATCACCGTACAGAATCGCTTTACCGTTGAGGTTACGCGCCGCACGGCCGATGGTCTGGATAAGCGAACGTTCAGAACGCAGGAAGCCTTCCTTGTCCGCATCGAGAATCGCCACCAGCGACACTTCCGGCATGTCCAGCCCTTCGCGCAGTAAGTTGATGCCGACCAGCACGTCAAATTCCCCCAGACGCAAATCGCGGATAATCTCGACGCGCTCGACGGTATCGATATCAGAGTGCAGGTAACGCACCTTCTCGCCGTGTTCCTCCAGATACTCAGTCAGATCCTCGGCCATACGCTTGGTGAGCGTGGTGACCAGCACACGCTCGTTAATCGCCACACGCTTGCGGATTTCAGACAGCAGGTCATCAACCTGCGTGGTTACCGGTCGCACTTCGATGATCGGATCCAGCAAACCGGTCGGACGCACGACCTGATCGACCACATCGTCACCGGATTTCTCCAGCTCGTATTTGCCCGGCGTGGCCGAGACATAAATACTTTGCGGCGCCAGGGCTTCGAATTCCTCAAAACGCATCGGGCGGTTATCCAGCGCCGAAGGCAGACGGAAACCGTATTCCACCAGCGTTTCTTTACGCGAGCGGTCGCCTTTGTACATACCGCCGATTTGCGGAATGGTGACGTGCGATTCATCGACAATCAGCAGGCCGTCAGCCGGCAAATAATCAAACAGCGTCGGCGGCGGCTCGCCCGGCCCGCGGCCAGACAGATAACGTGAGTAGTTTTCGATACCGGAGCAATAACCCAGCTCGTTCATCATTTCGAGATCAAACTGCGTACGCTGGCTGATGCGCTGTTCTTCCAGCAATTTGTTGTTGGCCAGCAACACTTTGCGGCGATCCGCCAGTTCGACTTTAATTTCTTCCATCGCCTGCACAATACGTTCGCGTGGCGTGACGTAGTGCGTTTTCGGGTAGATGGTGAAACGCGGCACTTCATGCTGCACCTGGCCTGTCAGCGGATCAAACAGCGAAAGGCGTTCAACTTCCTGATCAAATAACTCAATGCGCAGCGCCAGATCGTCCGATTCAGCCGGGAACACATCAATCACTTCGCCACGCACGCGGAAAGTACTGCGCTGGAAAGCCTGATCGTTGCGTGCATATTGCAGTTCCGCCAGACGACGCAGGATCGAACGCTGATCGATAATCATCCCTTTGGTCAGGTGAAGCATCATTTTCAGGTATAAGTCCGGGTCGCCCAGACCGTAAATCGCTGAAACAGAGGCCACCACAATGACATCGCGCCGTTCGAGCAGCGCTTTGGTGGCAGAAAGACGCATCTGCTCAATGTGTTCGTTCACCGAGGCGTCTTTTTCGATAAAGGTATCGGAACTCGGAACATACGCCTCAGGCTGATAATAGTCATAGTAAGAGACGAAATATTCGACGGCGTTTTCCGGGAAGAACTCTTTCATCTCGCCGTATAACTGTGCGGCCAGCGTTTTGTTGGGGGCAAGCACCATCGTCGGACGGTTCAGATCCGCAATCACATTCGCCACGGTAAAGGTTTTTCCTGAACCGGTTACCCCGAGCAATGTCTGGTGCGCCAGTCCGTTCTCCAGCCCTTCTTCCAGACGGCGTATTGCCTCAGGCTGGTCACCTGACGGTTTAAATTCGGAATGCAGTTTGAACTCTTTACTCATGACGGGCTACCTGACTGAAATGGGAATGCATAGGGCCGTGCGCGCTGAACGGGTGAACAGTTTGCGGAAAAATAGTATGAAAGACTTCGCGATTTTTGCCAGCCCTGATTTTACCTTCGCTATAATACTGTATATAAAACCAGCTTCCAATCGATAAAAAGTGTTGGCGTTTTAACGTGCTGTCGATGCTGCACTTTTTTAGGATATGACGAATGAGAATTCTCACCATCAGATGACATTTTTTCCCAAAATCCGCATTCCCTCCATTTTCTGACCACAGGTTGACGAAGATTGACACAACTATGACGAACGAATTACGGCTGTATTGCTTTTAACTAACTCGTTGATTAAAAACAGTATCATTAAAAAGCTGCGAATACGGGCAAACTAAGCGGAACCCGCATGCTGACTCGTCTGTAGCAACTTTTCTCACTCTCATGCACAAGGTTATCCACAGGAATAGTGGATAAGTCCCAGCACGCCCCGCGCTGCGGGAGTTGGTAAAAAACTGAATTTTGCCTTCGGTGAGTCTGAAAGGTCTTTTTTAGTTATTTTTTATCTTTTTTATCTCCTTATTTATGCCTATTTTGCCTAAATTTCTGGGCTGATGTTTCTTGCAAAAACCAAAAGTGCATCTCACCAGAATTTTTTGCTCACGTTTGTCCATGTGTTTGCACCAAAAACAGTGAAGACGGCACTGGCAAAGTGCAGTTCAGCCTGGACTACTCCTTATGGGGTAATCTCAAAAACCTCAGAAATGCTAATGAATAATCCGAAATCATCAGCGGCGCGCCTGTTAACACCCCTGTAACTTCTCTTTCCCTGGCCGTTTTTACAAACTTGGCCTGAGAGTTGCAACGTCTCTGCATGTGGAGGTTGCGACAGCCGGAACTGCTTTTTTCGCCCCGCCATAAAAAATGAGAATTTCCCTGCTTTCAGGCAGGAAAAATCATTTTTAGCACAAGGAAATGCCCCTTAACCCCATTTATCACTGATTAAGGGGGATTTATCTGTAATTGATGCTGTCAGGTTAGCCGTCAACAAACGGAATTAAATTCTGCGTTGGGGCATTAACAGCGGAACATAAATGTCAGAAATATGACAGTGGCCGTCAAAATGAAGTTCAGCGGAAGGCTCCGTGCGGGAGGGAGGTCTGATGTTAAGTGTAAAATCAGTTAATCAGTATTATGGGCAAAAACATATTCTGTGGGATATCAATCTCGAACTGTACCGCGGTCAATGTACCTGCCTGATCGGGCGAAATGGCGTGGGAAAAACCACGCTGGTGAACTGCATCATGGGGCATCTTCCGGTGAAAAGCGGCGCCATCTCCTGGCAGTCGCGTGACGAAGAGCCGCAAAGTCTGCTGAATTTGCCGGTCGAAAGCCGCGCCCAAATGGGGATCGGTTATGTGCCACAGGGACGGCAGATTTTTTCGCAGATGAGCGTCGATGAAAACCTGCAAATCGCCATGATGGCCAGCCGGAATAAGACCCGTCGCGTGCCGGAAGAGGTGTATGACCTGTTTCCGACATTAAAGGAGATGGGGGCGCGCAAAGCCGGTGAGCTCGATGAAAGCCAGCAGCAGCAACTGGCAATCAGTCGTGCGCTGGTTCAGGAACCTGAATTACTGATTCTGGATGAACCGACCGAGCACACCAGCGCATCGATGGCGGCAAACATGGGCAATATCATTCACCGCCTGAACCGTGATCTCGGCCTGACATTGTTGCTGGTCGGTCATAAACTGCCGTTCATCCGCAGCGTTGCCGACCGGTTCTGCCTGGTCGACGGCGGACGCAACATCGCGCAAGGCACACTGGCGCAGCTTGACGATACATTAGTCAAAAATTATCTGACCGTCTGACGTCTCATGCCGTGAGACGGTTAAGATGAAGATACTGTCCCAAATTAACGTCAGTTCCGGCACTCAGGTACGGGATCTCGCCCAGCAAAGGCGCAGGCAGCATACGCGTGAGCGTATCCATGTATGCCTGATGATGCTTCCCCGTTTCCTGTACGTCGTTAGCTATCCAGCCCGCCAGATGCAACCCGCTTTGTGTGATGGCCTGCGCCGTCAGCACGGCGTGATTAATGCAACCCAGCCGCATGCCTACCACTAACACTACCGGCAACTGCTCGGCGATAACCCAGTCAGCAAAGGTATAATCTGCCGTCAGCGGTGTGTACCAGCCGCCTGCGCCTTCCACCACCACCCAGTCCGCCAGCGGTTCGAGATGACGTAATCCGTCTGATAGCACCCGCGGATCAATCGGCCGTTTTTCCAGTTCGCTGACGACATGTGGCGAAGTCGGTTCGATAAAGGTGCAGGGGTTCACTTCGTCATAACGCAGCCCGACGGTGCTGTAAGCCTGTAACGCCAGCGCATCACTGTTGCGCGGGCCTTCGCCGGTCATTTCACTGCCGGATGCCACCGGTTTGTATCCGGCTGTTTTGTGTCCTGCCTGCGCGGCAGCCTGCAAAAAAGCGGTGGTCGCGACGGTTTTACCGACTTCAGTGTCGGTGCCGGTAATAAAGTATTTTTGTTTCATGATTTATTTTAATAAAAGCCTGGTGTTGGTTCTGGCTCCCTCCCCCTGCGAAGGGGGAGGAGTAAATCAGCGTGGGATAAGTTCTTCGACCTGCAAAATGCCGTAGACCAGCCGGTAGTTGAGCGGCAGGATGCCGTCGCGGCGGGCATAGTGTTTGTCCAGCAATTGCAGACGTTCACGCCCGCCCAGACCGCCGAGGCGGCCATTTTTGATGTGCGTCGCACCGATGCCTTTCAGCGAGCGCAGCAGCGACATCACATCGGGGAATTGAGCAACATGATCGCTGAAGGTCACATCATGGCGATACGGCGCGCAGGCTTCGGCGATTTTGTCCGGCGTCAGGAACTGATTCACGTGACGTCGGCCATCGACCTTCATCCATGCTGCGGCCAGCTCATTGAGCGAACCTTCTGCCAGCGTGGAAAACAGCACCAGCCCGCCGTTGCGGGTGACGCGGTGCATTTCTTCCAGTGCGCGTGGCAGTGCGTTACACCACTGCACCGCCAGATTGCTGAAGCAGATATCGACAGAGTTGTCGGCAAACGGCAAACGTTCGATGTCGCCCGGCACGTATTCATCAGCAGAATCCAGCTCACGGGCGCGATTTAACATGCCCTCAGAGAGATCCAGCGCAATGACATTTTTACCCTGCGCACGCCAGTAACGGCTGAAGTGGCCGGTGCCACAGCCCGCATCGACGACAATCTTGCCGGCGTCTTGCAGATACGGCGCTGCCAGCGCCAGTAATTCCTCACCCACATCACGCTGCAACTGTGCGGCGTTTTCGTAACTGATGGCGGCGCGACTGAACGCATCGGCCACCGCTTGTTTGTTCACTAATTCAGTGACTGCACCCATGAAGGGACTCCAGCAAAAAATCGATATCTTCCGGCTCATGCGCCGCTGTCAGAGTAATGCGCAGCCGCGCACTGCCCGGTGGCACCGTCGGTGGACGGATGGCGCTGACCCACAATCCGCGATCGCGCAAGGTGGATGCCAGATCCAGCGCGGGCTGGTTTTCACCCACAATCACCGGCTGGATCGCCGTCTGTGAACCGGTCAGCGGATACGGCAAACCGGCGGCACCCGCGCGAAAACGGGCAATATTGGCGGCCAGTTTATCACGCAGACCGTCATCCTGCCGGACTCGTGCCAGTGCAGCCTGTAACGCGCACACCTGCGCGGCGGGCATCGACGTGCTGTAAATCAGATGGCGGGCAAACTGCAACAGGTAATCGGCGGTAGCATCATCACACAACACCGCCGCGCCGCTGCAACCGAAAGCTTTTCCGAATGTGACCACCAGCAGTTCCGGCCGGATGCCCTGTTGCCAGCAACTGCCGCGCCCTTCTTCACCGGTAACGCCCACACCGTGCGCGTCATCGACCATCAGCCAGCTACCGTGCGCTTTGGACAAGTTATGCAGATCAGCCAGCGGCGCGGCGTCGCCGTCCATACTGAATACACCTTCGGTCACCACCAGCGTTTCACCGGCTACCGGTTTTTCCAGCAGGCGCTGCAGGGAATCCGGCTGATTGTGGTGAAAACGCCGCAACTGCGAAGGTGCATGGGCTGCGGCTTCCAGTAAAGACGCGTGACTGAGTTTGTCAGCCAGCACGCGATCCTCAGCCTGCATCAGCGCCGCGAGAATCGCCTGATTCGCCGCAAAACCGGAGATAAACAGCAAAGCCCGCGGATATCCCTGCCACTGCGCCAGTTGTTGCTCAAACGCGGCATGCACCTCGCTGTAACCGGTGACGTGTCCTGAACCGCCGCTGCCGACACCGTATTTAGCCGCACCCTGCTGCCACGCGGCGATCACCTCAGCGTCCTGACTCAGGCCGAGATAATCGTTACCGGAAAAATTCAGATAACGCCGCCCGCCCTGCGTCAGAAAACGCGCACTGCCGCCCTCATTCGGCTGCCGTACACGAAATGCCGCCGCCTGTTTGCGCGCCGCCACCGCGTCGTTGATCCGCGTTTGCCAGCTCACCGGTTATACCGCAGCGTTGTAGAACTGATCGGTATCGGCGTGGACCAGCTGCTCGGCAAGCGCGGCCTGCTGCTGGTTATCGCCCATTTCTGTTTCAAATGACTGCGGGTTAAGCCCCAGCTTGCCGAACAGAATCAGGTCTTTATCTTCTGCCGGGTTTGGCGTGGTCAGCAGTTTGCAGCCGTAGAAGATGGAGTTGGCACCGGCCATAAAGCACATCGCCTGGGTCTGCTCACTCATCTGCTCACGTCCGGCAGACAGACGCACATAAGATTGCGGCATCATGATGCGCGCGACCGCGATCGTGCGGATGAAATCAAACGGATCCACATCGTCATTATCCGCCAGCGGCGTACCTTTCACTTTCACCAGCATGTTGATCGGCACACTTTCCGGCGGCACCGGCAGGTTTGCCAGTTGCATCAGCAAACCGGCGCGGTCTTTGACGGTTTCACCTAACCCCACAATGCCGCCGGAACAGACTTTAATGCCCGCGCCGCGCACTTCCGCCAGCGTATCCAGGCGTTCCTGATAGCTGCGGGTCGTTATGATGCTGCCGTAAAATTCCGGCGAGGTATCAAGGTTATGGTTGTAGAAATCCAGCCCGGCGTGCGCCAGACGCTGTGCCTGCGTAGTGTTCAGCGTGCCGAGGGTCATGCAGGTTTCCATGCCCATTTCTTTCACGCCCTGCACCATCTGCTCGAGGTACGGCATGTCACGATCGTGCGGGTTTTTCCACGCCGCGCCCATACAGAAACGGGTTGAACCGGCGGCTTTCGCCTGTCGGGCAGATTCGAGCACCTGCTCGACTTGCATCAGACGTTCAGATTCCAGCCCGGTTTTGTAACGGGAACTTTGAGGGCAATATTTACAGTCTTCGGGACAGGCACCGGTTTTGATCGACAGCAAGGTGCTGACCTGAACCTGTCGCGGGTCAAAATGCTGACGGTGAATTTGCTGCGCTTCGAACATCAGCTCCAGGAATGGCTTATCGAACAGAGCCTGCGTTTTTTCCAGCGTCCAGTGGGTGCGGGCAGTCATTGCGACTCCTTTAAAAAGTGTTCAGTTGTATTTTTTTCATAATCCGTAAACCATTTTTAATTTGTTTTGGTTTACCGTCAACGTTAAAATTATTTTTTAGTTTACAGCTTACGCCTCAGGATTCGTTTATGACCCCCGCCGATATTGAATTCGACCAGCGCCACATCTGGCATCCGTATACCTCTATGACCAAACCGCTGCCCGCCTATCCGGTGGAATCCGCGTCCGGCGTGATGTTGCAGCTGGCTGATGGCCGCAAACTGGTTGATGGCATGTCGTCCTGGTGGGCGGCAATCCACGGTTACAACCATCCGCAGTTGAACCAGGCGGCCATCGAACAAATCGGAAAAATGTCACATGTGATGTTTGGCGGGATCACCCATCCGCCGGCGGTTGCGTTGTGCCGCCGTCTGGTAGAAATGACCCCCGCCGGGCTGGAATGCGTGTTTCTGGCGGATTCTGGTTCGGTGGCCGTTGAAGTAGCACTGAAAATGGCGATGCAATACTGGCAGGCGCGCGGTGAAAAACGCCAGACGTTGCTGACCCTGCGCAACGGCTATCACGGCGACACCTTTGGCGCGATGTCAGTCTGTGACCCGCAAAACTCGATGCACAGTTTGTATCAGGGTTATCTGCCACAGCATCTGTTCGCCGATGCGCCGCAGAGCCGTTTTGACGGGGAATGGGATGAGGCGGATATCGCGCCATTTGCCAAAATGCTGGACGAAAATCACCGCAAAATCGCCGCAGTCATTGTAGAACCCATCGTTCAGGGGGCGGGCGGGATGCGGATTTATCACCCGTTGTATCTCAAACGCGTGCGTAAGTTATGCGATGAATATGGCGTGTTGCTGATTGCCGATGAAATTGCCACCGGATTTGGCCGCACCGGCAAGCTGTTTGCCTGTGATCACGCCGGGATTTCGCCGGATATCCTCTGCCTCGGCAAAGCCCTGACCGGCGGCTACATGACACTTTCCGCCACGCTCACCACCCGCCATGTGGCGCAGGTGATCAGTGACGGCGAGGCGGGATGTTTCATGCACGGCCCGACATTTATGGGCAATCCGCTGGCCTGCGCGGTCGCCAGCGCCAGCCTGCATTTACTTGCGGAAAACCGCTGGCAGGCGCAGGTATTGAGCATTGAGAAACAGCTGAATGCCGGTTTACAGCCGCTGGCAGCACATCCGGCGGTCGCCGATGTGCGGGTGCTCGGGGCGATTGGTGTGGTGGAAATGCGCCAGCCGGTAGACATGGCGCAATTGCAGAAGCATTTCGTCGGTCAGGGCGTGTGGATCCGCCCGTTCGGCAAGCTGATTTACCTGATGCCGCCGTACATCATTTCACCTGAAGAACTGAGCAAACTGACCGGCGCAATCGCCAGCGCACTGACTGCGCTTTACTGATTAGCCTGTGGTGACTAACCGGTGCGAGGTAGATAACAGCGCGCTCAGTTTTTCCCGGCTGAGCCGCGCTTCTTCATTAAGAAAATCAATTGCCACTTTCAGCGCAGGGGTCGGATTTTCCGGATACAGCAACGTATAAGACGCGCCGCTTGCCACGCACAGCGGGAACGGCGCAATCACCCTTCCCGCCTGCAAATCATCTTCAATTAATGTCAGATCGCCTATCGCCACACCGTAGCCCTGCAACGCCGAATTGATCGCCAGATCCAGCGTATCGAAATGCTGTGATTTGGCTGACGGCAATCCCTGTACGCCCTCCTCCCGCAGCCACAACAACCAGTCGCGACGGTCACGCGTCGGGTGAAGCAGCGTTTTATCGGCCAGATCCGCCACTTTCGTTTTCCCTTTATGACGCGGCGGAAACTCCGGCGTACACACCGGCGTCAGCACTTCATCAAACAGATGATGCGCCCGGCGCTGTGATTCCGGCGGACGACCAAACACTACGGCAGCATCAAAATGTTCGTTGCTGAAATCCACGCCGTGGGCGATGGAAGCTGTCAGCTCAATCTGCAAATCCGGCCTGTCGTTTTGTAGCTGGATAACACGCGGCAACAGCCAGCGCATGGAACAGGTCGGGCATTTAATGCGTAAGGTATCCGGATGCGAACCCACACGTTGCAGGGCTTCTCCCATCAGCGCCAGTGCCTGTTGTACCGGCGGCAACAACTGCGCCCCGCGCGGGGTCAGCGTCAGCCCGCGGGCCTGACGTAAAAACAACGGATAACCCAGCGTGGCCTCAAGTCCGGTGATCTGGCGACTGACCGCGCCCTGGGTGATGTGCAGCAACGCCGCCGCGTGTGTCAGATTCAAGGTTTGCGCAACCACGGCAAAGGTTTTCAGCACGTTGAGCGAGGGTAAATTCAGATACGGCAGTTCAGGAGAAAAACTCACAGTTACCTCGTCAGAAACGTTATAAAGCCATGACTTCAGATCATAACGAGTATGACAAACTTTCCATTGTCGGCACAGGGGAACTATTGCTTAATCATTCAACACCCGTTTTTACCTTCTCATGGCCACCTGGCCTGCTTTTTGGGGAAAATGCTATGAAGAGCGCCATGTCGCCCCTGTCAAAATTACCTGACGTCGGCACCACCATTTTTACCGTTATCGGCCAGCTCAGCGCTGAACATAACGCCCTGAACCTGTCACAGGGGGCACCGAATTTCTCATGCCAGCCCGCGTTAATCGACAGCGTCGCAAAAGCCATGCGCGAGGGGCATAACCAGTACGCACCAATGAGTGGCGTGGCGGCATTACGCCATGCGTTGTCCGCCAAAGTCGAAGCGCTTTATGGCTGCAAATATGATGCCGACAGCGAAGTGACGGTGATTGCCAGCGCCAGCGAAGGCCTGTATTCCGCCATCAGCGCCCTGGTACATCCGGGCGATGAAGTCATTTATTTCGAGCCGTCATTTGACAGCTATGCACCGATCGTCCGTTTACAGGGCGCGAAGCCGGTGGCTATCGGCCTGTCGCTGGATGATTTCAGCATCGACTGGGATCAGGTCTCCAGCGCGATCAACAGCCGCACGCGAATGATCATCATCAACAGTCCGCATAACCCGACCGGTGCCATTTTCACTGAATTTGATATCGAACGACTGACCGCGCTGACCCAAGACACCGACATCGTGATTTTGTCCGATGAAGTGTATGAGCACGTGGTGTTCGACGGCGAGCGCCACGAAAGCATGGCCTGCTATCCGCAACTGGCTGAGCGCAGCGTGATTGTGTCGTCTTTCGGCAAAACCTATCACGTCACCGGCTGGCGTGTGGGTTATTGCCTGGCACCGGCAGAACTGATGGATGAAATCCGCAAAGTGCATCAGTTTATGGTGTTCTCTGCCGATACGCCGATGCAGGTCGCATTCGCCGAAGCGCTGGCTGACCCGCAAAGTTATCTGGGACTGGCCGATTTTTATCAGCAAAAACGCGACCTGCTGGCCGAAGCCCTCAGCGAATCCCGCTTTGAATTACTGCCAAGCCGTGGCAGTTTCTTTATGCTGGCGCGTTTTAGTCATTTCAGTCCGCTGACCGACGACGAATTTGTGCTGAGCCTGATCCGCGATCATCAGATCGCGACCATTCCGCTGTCAGCCTTTTACAGCAATAACCAACCAACAGGGCTTATCCGTCTGAGCTTTGCCAAAGATAACGACACGTTGTACGAAGGCGCACGCCGGTTGTGTCGCGTCTGAACCTTTGTATTCATCTCAATAACGCCGGGGAATTGTGAATAATGAAAAAATTGAAAATCGCATTGCTGTTAGGTTGTGCCGTCGCGTCTTTCTCCGCACTGGCGGACGGTTCCACGCTCAAATTTGGTCTGGAAGCGCAATATCCACCGTTCGAATCGAAAAGTGCGACCGGTGAATTACAGGGTTTTGATATCGATCTGGGCAACGCCGTCTGCGCCGCCGCCAGTGTGAAATGCGACTGGTACGACACTTCTTTCGACGGCCTGATTGCGGCCCTGCAGGCGCGTAAATTTGATGCGATTAACTCGGCGATGAACGTGACGGATAAACGTCGTCAGGCGATTGATTTTACCAACGTGATTTACCGCGTCCCCACCAAACTGATTGCGAAGAAAGATTCCGGCCTGCTGCCGACCACGGAGTCGCTGAAAGGCAAGCATATCGGCGTGTTACAGGGGTCGATTCAGGAAAGTTATGCGCAGGCACACTGGGCACCGAAAGGCGTGGATATCGTCTCTTATCAGGATCAGAATCAGGTGTATCTGGATCTGTCATCCGGTCGTCTCGACGGCACATTAGTGCTGGCCCCGGCCGGTCAGACCGGTTTCCTGTCGCGTCCGGACGGTAAAGATTACGGCTTCGTCGGTGACGCCGTACGCGATGATAAAATTCTCGGCAGCGGCATCGCCTTCGGCCTGCGTAAAGGCGATACCCAGTTGAAAGAAAAGCTGGATACAGCGATCGCTAAAGTGCAAAAAGATGGCGTGGTGAAAGAGCTTTCGAAGAAATACTTTGGTGATATTGATGTGAGCGTGAAGTAAAGCCGCCAGGAAGACAGGTTTTACTTTTGCGCCTCCCTCTGCGAAGGGGGAGGCCGGGAGGGAGTTTTTAAGGGCTAACACCTTATCAAAAAAACCTCAACCCATTGATTTTGCTTTAATACCCCACCCCAGCCCTCCCCTTCGCAGGGGTGGGTGCCACTTAATACTCAGAATTCACAATGACTTCTTCTCCAAACGCACCGGCTTGTGGCAGCGGTTTATAGCTGGAGTTTGACGCACGCAGTACGCGGATCCCCCTCGCGCTCACGGCCTGAGCGGCAGTGATATCATTGTCAGAGTCGCCATAAAACACTTTAATTTGCTTATCTTTCAGCCACTGCGTTTTTGTGTTCTGACCGGCTTTGTCACCGGCGAAAATAACCGCATTCACTTTGTCCTGCGGGATTTGGAAATCGTTCTGCAGCGTCTTCGTCACGGTCTCAGTTTTGGTTTCGCTGCGGCCGGTCACGAAGTAAATGCTGTCGCCGCGTTTAAGGTGCATGGCAATCAGGCTCTTTGCCACCTCTTTTGGCATGCTGAAATCATCCCAGCCGTTGTTCATTTTCTCCCAGAATTTCGGGTTCTTCAGATAATCCTGTTTTCCGGGGGAAAACTCGACCTGCCCGCGGTAAAAGCCCGGCGAGGAAAACAACACCGTGTCATCGATATCAAAACCGACAGCTATTGGCGGGCGGCCGTTCAGGCTGTTTTCAATTTGCGCGACCGACACCCAGTGAACCGGCGATTGCTGCGCGAGTTGCGCCACATTGACGCCCGGCCAGAGCGGCGCGGGCGCGGGCTCTTTGGCGAAGGCAGACTGATTCAGGCTGAGCAACAGGAAAACGGCACTCAGTGCCAGAGGAGTTTTACGCATTAGGATCCCTTTTTTATGCTTATTAATCTTGCAGATAAAGTGGAGCAACAGGTCAAAAATCTTACCGACCATACCTGTGCAACCTGCAGATTTAAAGGAATTTTCCGGCAGATGTCATAGGAAAAGATGATGGTCACATTTCAGGGAAAAATCGCAGGGTTTATTCAAACATGGCATAAAGCGCTTGGTTCGAAAACTGTTTAGCGTCCTATACTTATTCCCAATTACGTTAGCTTTTAACTTTCTTATAAGAAAACGAAAAGGAATGACTATGCCCCAGTTACAGTCTGAAAACCGCCGCATCGTGCTGGCTTCACGCCCTCACGGCAAACCCGTCGATGACAATTTCCGTCTGGAAAAAGCGCCGTTACCGCAGGCCAGAGACGGTCAGTTATTGCTGCGTACCGTGTGGCTTTCGCTCGACCCGTACATGCGCGGACGTATGAGCGATGCGCCTTCTTACGCTGCGCCGGTACAAATCGGTGAAGTAATGACCGGCGGCGCAGTTTCCCGCGTGGTGGAATCAAAAAGCCCGGATTTTAAAGCCGGGGATTTCGTGGTCGGCAGCACCGGATGGCAGGATTATTCCGTGGCCGACGCCAAAGCCGTGAAGAAACTCGAAGGCGCGGCACTCAAACAACCTTCCCTTGCACTCGGTGTTTTAGGCATGCCGGGCTTCACCGCTTTTATGGGGCTGCTGGATATTGGCGAACCCAAGCCGGGGGAAACGCTGGTCGTTGCTGCAGCGACCGGGCCGGTCGGCTCGCTGGTCGGACAAATTGGTAAAATCAAAGGCTGTCGCGTGATCGGGATTGCCGGTGGTGAAGAGAAATGCCGCTATGCCGTTGAACATTTCGGTTTCGATGAGTGTCTCGATCACCGCGCCCCGGATCTGGATAAACGCCTGAAAGCGGCCTGCCCGGATGGCATTGATGTGTATTTTGAAAACGTCGGTGGCGCGGTGTTTGATGCCGTATTGCCGCTGCTCAATACCAAAGCGCGTATTCCGCTGTGCGGGCTGGTTTCCCAATATAACGCGACCGGTCTGAAAGAGGGACAAGATCGCCTTTCCCTGCTGACCGGCACCATTCTGAAGAAACGCATGCGTGTGCAGGGCTTTATTATTTTTGATGATTACGGCCATCGCTATCCGGAGTTTGCAAAACAGATGAGCGAATGGTTTGAACAAGGGAAAGTGAAATTCCGCGAAGATATCGTGGAAGGATTAGAGAATGCACCGCAGGCGTTCTTTGGCCTGCTTGAGGGTAAAAACTTTGGCAAACTGGTCGTTCGTGTCGGTCAGGACTGATTACTCCTTAACTAAAGCTGACGGCGTCCACAGGAGGTAACATGAAATTACTGATTGTATTGACATCACACGATAAGCTCGGCGAAACCGGTAAGAAAACCGGTTTCTGGCTGGAAGAATTTACCGCGCCTTATTACGAGTTTCTGGATGCAGGCGCCGGGCTGACGCTGGCCTCGCCGAAAGGCGGACAGCCACCACTCGATCCGAAAAGTGATGAGCCGGATGCGCAGACCGAAACAACCGAACGCTTCCGCAGTGATAAAGATGCGCAGAAGGTGCTGGCGAACACGCACAAACTTGCTGATGTTAACGCTGATGACTTCGATGCCATTTTCTATCCGGGTGGTCACGGACCGTTGTGGGATCTGTCTGAAGACCCGCATTCCATCGCGCTGATCCAGGCTTTCTGGGCAGCGGGCAAACCGGTTTCTGCGGTCTGCCACGCGCCGGGGGTGTTGCGCAATGTGCTGGTGGAAGATGGCACGCCGCTGGTGAAAGACAAGCGCGTAACCGGCTTTAGTAACAGCGAAGAAGACGCGGTTGGCCTGACCGACATCGTGCCTTTTTTGGTTGAAGACGAGCTGAAGAAAAATGGCGGCGATTACAGTAAGGCAGCGGACTGGCGGCCTTATGCCGTCACCGATGGCAAACTGATCACCGGTCAGAATCCGGCCTCTTCCAGAGCAGTCGCGCAGGCATTACTGAAAATGCTGGGCGGCGGCGAGGTCGGCAAGTAATCTGCCCGTGACTATTTCATCATCTGAAGAGGGTTCTATGGCATTTACACTCACCAGTAATGATTTGCGCGATGGCGACAAAATGCCGGAAACGCAGGTTTTTAACGGTATGGGCTACAACGGCGACAACCTTTCGCCGCATCTGGCCTGGTCCGGTGCCCCCGAGGGCACCAAAAGTTTTGTGATAACCGTTTATGACCCGGATGCCCCGACCGGCTCCGGCTGGTGGCACTGGGGCGTCGCGAATATTCCGGCAGACGTCACCGAATTGCCGCAAGGCGCGGGCTCCGGCAAAGGCGGTTTACCTGCCGGTGCCGTGCAGACCCGCACCGATTTTGGCAAAGCCGGTTATGGCGGCGCAGCCCCTCCGCAGGGCGAACACCATCACTATCATTTCACCGTATACGCCATCGATACTGAAACGCTGGAAGTCGATGAGAATGCCAGCGGCGCGTATCTCGGCTTCAATGTGCATTTCCATACTCTCGGCAAAGCATCACTGACAGTGATATACAGCTGATTCCTGTGGTATAAAAGACGCAGAAAAGGTGGTCAGTTTTACTGGCCACCGTTTTTTTATTGCGGCGATGACCGCAACATTGAAAAAAAGAACAATCTTCTTCATCAAGGAGTCAGTCACAGTGAAAATTTCCACCCTGTCGCGCGCGTGCGCTATGTTGTCTGCCAGCCTGATCCTGGCGGCATGCAGCAGCAGCCATCAAGGCTTATCCAGCCAGGTTGCTCCGGGCACCGCGTCACTGCCCGTGTTATCAGCGGACGAAGCGGCCAATTTTACAACGAAAAATTATCTGGCCTTTGGCGGCCCTTCTTTGCAGGTTCAGCAACAGGGCTGGTTCCCTAAACTGGCCAGCACTGACGGTGTGAACACCCATTTCGTGGTCGGCCCGCAGTTAGGCACCGACGGCGCAGAATACTCTAACGTTCAGATGGCGGTAAACGCGGCACTGGCTGTGCGTAACCACGGTGAACGTATCTTCATTAAAATCCTGCCAGGCACTTACAACGGCGCCGTGTACATCCCGGCGGGTTCACCACCGGTCACCTTATTCGGTGCGGGCAACAGCTCTGCTGATGTGACCCTCGCACAAGGTCTGGAAGCCGCAGCGGCACCCGCCACTTACCGTTCAACAGTCAGTCCTAACGGCCAGTTCCTGCCGGGCGATCGCGCGTTCTATATGTTCCAGAACTGCGCCACCCTGACCACTGAAACCATCGGCACCGGCTGTACCGCGACCGTGTGGTCACAAAGCAACGGTGTGCAGATTCAGAACCTGACCATCGGCAATTCCCTGCTCGATACTGTTGACGGGGGCGATCATTCCGCCGTTGCGCTGCGTACCGACGGTGACAATGTGATTCTGGATAACGTGCGCCTGATTGGCCGCCAGAATACCTTTATGGTGAACACCGCCAACATCCACAACCAGACTGACAACAGTCGTTACAGCCGTGCATACGTGCATAACAGCCTGATCGTGGGTGATGTGGATTACGTATTTGGCCGGGCGAATGCCGTCTTTGACCACGTTGAATTCCACACCGTCAGCAGCCGTGGCGTGAAACAGGCGTCTGTCTTTGCGCCAAACACGCCAGCAGCTGCACCGTATGGCTTCCTGGTGATCGACAGCAACCTGACCGGCGACCGTGGCTTCGAGCAGGCTGCGAAAGCGAAAATGGGGCGTGCGTGGGATGCTGATGGCGCAAGCAGCCAGCTGGTAATCCGCGACAGCAGCTTCGACAACAGCTATGACCAGATGAATCCGTGGGGCGCTTCTGTCTTCTCCGGCCAGCCATTTGCCGGCAACGTGCCAAAAGATGAGAAACAACAGCGCAATCTGAATGACACTAACTTCAACCGCCTGTGGCAGTACAACAACGTGCTGACACAGCCTGCGAAGTAATTCAGTCTGATGCCATGAAAAAACCGCCGGGGTTGCCTCCGGCGGTTTTTTTTCGTTCTGCGGACTTCGTTCTGCGAAAATGTTACAACGCTTCGTTGCCCAGACGGAATACCGACACCGTGCGTTCCAGATTCACCGCCTGCTCATCGAGCGAAGCCGCCGCACTGGCAGACTGCTGAACCAGCGCCGAGTTTTGCTGGGTGACGGTATCCATCTCTGCCACCGCCTGCGCAATCTGACTGATGCCGCGACTTTGCTCGTCAGACGCCGATGCGATCTCATGAATGATTTGCGTGACATGACGGACAGAGCCGACGATTTCTTCCATGGTGTCACCCGCTTTGCCAACCAGCACAGAGCCGTTATTGACGTTAATCACCGATTTACCAATCAGCCCTTCAATCTCTTTCGCCGCCTGCCCGCTGCGCTGCGCAAGGCTGCGGACTTCGCTGGCGACCACGGCAAAACCGCGGCCCTGCTCCCCTGCCCGCGCCGCTTCAACCGCAGCATTCAGCGCCAGAATATTGGTCTGGAAAGCGATGCTGTTGATGACCGTGGTAATTTCGGAAATCTGCTTCGAACTGACAGTAATCTCTTTCATCACGCCCACGACATCGGCCACCAGTTTACCCCCCCGTGCCGCCGTATTGGCCGCATCGGAGGCCAGCTGACTGGCCTGCGCGGCATTGTCGGCGTTCTGTTTCACCGTTGAGGTCAGTTGTTCCATGCTGGCCGCTGTTTGCCCCAGCGCTGCCGCCTGCTCTTCGGTACGGGCTGACAGATCGATATTACCTGCGGCTATTTCGCCCGAAGCGCGGGTCACCTGCGTTACGCCTTCGCGGATATCACCGATGATGCCGTGCAGGTTCTGGTTCATGGTTTCAATGGCGCGGCTCAGTTGCCCCACTTCGTCAAAACTGTGGCTGGTGGCATGAGTAGAAAGATCACCGGCAGCGATACGTTCTGCGGTTTGCAGCGTGCGGCGCAGAGGAAGTGTCAGTTGACGGGTCATGCGCCACGAAATCAACACACCGGCAACCACAGTCGCCACAATGATCACCAGCATTTCAGAAATGGTGCGCGTCACTTCGTTATGCAGATTGTTCATCTCATGATCGAGCAACGTGTTAGACGCAGAGGTCAGGGCCAGCCCGGCTTCGGCCAACTGCGCGGTGATTTTTTCCGCATCGCTGCCTGCCGGAGGATTCAGCGTGTGCTGCCAGCTTTCACGATAACGGCGGATATTTTCCGGCATGGTTTCCACCAGACGCTGGTCTTGCGGATCCCAGGAGTACGCCTCAACATCAGCCTGACGGGCTTCCAGTTTATCCAGCGCCTGGCGGTTTTCTTCAACAAATTTGGGGTCTTTGCTGGCCATATATGAAAGCCGGGTAAATTTGGCATCGCTCAGCAAATCGTTAACGGTCTTAAGCAAGGACGCCTTTTCAGCGCGTTGATTGATGCTGGTCAGATGGTAGATACCGGACACAGCGATAAAGGATCCCAGAAGCAACACCAGCGCAAATCCTGCACCGAGCTTGCTGGCAATTGAGGCATGGCGAACCCGGCCAGCGATCCCTGAAAGTACATTCATTTTCTTCTCCCTGATAACCAAAAGGACTGACTCTGAAGTGGCAACGCCACCGAAAAATCAGTGAATAACGGGAGAGTTATCGACCAGCAATGTTCAACATTTATAGAAACATTAAAATATTTCTTATCAATAGCACGTATAGCACAGGCAATAAAAAAGCCCCTTATTACAGGGGCTTGATCATTATTTCAGAGCGGTATTATTGATCAGTTAAAAATAAATCATTAGATAAACTAACCAGTAAACAGCCGTGATTAATTAATTTCCAGAATGCTTACCCACATCGGGCCTTTGCCCACCGCGTAGGTTTTCAACGTCGTCAGCTGACCGTTTTGCGGATCAATTTTCGCCACTTCAATCGCATCCGATTTCTGCCCTGCGGTGATCACATACTGGCCGGAGTGATCAATATTGAAACCACGCGGCTGTGTCTGGGTGGCGTGATGCCCGGCCAGTTCAAGCACGCTGCCATCTTCTGAGACGGTCAGCACAGAAATCAGGCTGGCAGTACGGTCTGAGGCATACAGGAATTTGCCGTCCGGCGTGATGTGCAAATCGGCCGCCCAGCAGGTGCCGGTGAAATCAGCGGGCATAATCCCCAGTGTCTGCACCTGACGGTATTCGCCGCTGGTGACGTCTTTCTGGTACACATCCACGCTGCTGTTCAGCTCATTTACACAGTAGGCAAAATGATGATTCGGGTGGAATGCCATATGACGCGGGCCCGCACCCGCTGCGGTTTTCAGCTCCGGCGCGTTATGCGGCGTCGCTTCGCCGTTCACACTGAAGTCAAACTGGCGGATACGGTCTTCTTTCAGCGCCGGGATCATCAGCACCTGATTGGTCGGGTCAATATTGGCTGAGTGCGGAGCCTGGATGTTTTCCAGCACCTGCACCGGGGCCAGCGCGAGGCCTTTTTCATCCAGCGGATGAATGCTGACATTGTTAAAGCTGTAGGACGCGGAGAACACAAAACGCCCCTGAAGGTCTATACCCAGATGCGTCGGACTGCCCGGCAGAGGTGCCATCGCGGCTTCTTCCAGTTTACCTTCATGGTCGATGCGGTAGGTCAGCACGCCGAACTCAGGACGTACGCCGACGTAAAGACGATGACCATCGGGATGAATCACCATCGGCTGAACCTGTCCCGGAACGTCCACCGTTTGCAGCAGGCTCAGTTCACCATTGTCTGCCAGACGAAAAGCGTGGATTTGCTGGCTCTCAGGGCTGGCAATGTAGACAACTTGCTTCATCACATCTCCTTATTAAGACTGAATGAGTCGTTATGTTTTTTACAGCGTAGCTCAGGTTAGCACGATACGACGGCACCTTTAGTGCCGGATACCCGGTTTAATTAGCAGGCTAAAAAAGGTAATATGGCGATAATTTCCCCTTATTCCCCCTCACTTACGATGGACTGCTCATGACTTATCGCATTATTGCGCTCGATCTCGACGGGACGCTGCTGGACCGCCAAAAACGTATCCTTCCAGAATCCCTTGCCGCACTGGCCGATGCCCGTGCACAGGGAATCAAAGTGGTCGTCGTGACCGGACGCCATCATGTCGCTATCCATCCGTTTTATCAGGCATTGCAACTCGATACACCTGCTATCTGCTGTAACGGCACCTATTTGTATGATTATCAGGCACGTAAGGTCTTAACTTCTGATCCGCTGGATCCGGTCAAAGCAAAAAAAGTGGTCGACTTGCTGGAATATCACGGCATCCACGGTCTGTTGTATGTCGATGACGCCATGCTGTATCAGCAACCGAGCGGCCACGTCAGCCGGTCCATTGCCTGGGGGCAAACCCTGCCGGAACATCAGCGCCCAAACATTATTCAGGTGAACAGTCTTCGCGAAGCCGCTGATGATGCGCAGTCGATCTGGAAATTCGCCACCTCACATCAGGATCTCGATGCCCTGCATACGTTTGCCTCGCAGGTTGAAAACGAGCTGGGTCTGGCCTGCGAATGGTCATGGCATGATCAGGTGGATGTGGCGAAAGGAGGCAACAGCAAAGGTCGCCGCTTGCAGGAATGGGTCGAATCGCAGGGTATGAGCATGCAGGATGTGGTGGCGTTCGGTGATAACTACAACGACCTGAGCATGCTGGAAAATGTCGGTCTGGGCGTGGCGATGGGCAATGCAGCAGATGCTATCAAAGAACGTGCCGCACTGGTGATTGGCGATCACGAAACACCCGGCATCGCTGAAGTTATCCGTAATAAAGTGTTGAACTAATTTTACCAATGCACCTTCCTCTGCCACAGAGGAAGGTGTTTTTTTATGCAGGATAATCAGTCGTTTTTCAACGTCTTATTTCTGACCGGCCGGACGGCGCGGGTAATTAATTGCTTATTCTCGTCGAAGTACCGGCTGGGCCAGATCACCGACGGATGGATATCCAGAGCCTGAGCAATGATCAGTTCCCCTTTCGGCCACGGACGCGCCAGCGCATTGGCCAGTGTGGATGAGCCTAAACCGGCTTGACGCGAGACCGCCGCCAGTGAGGATTTTTTCTTACGTAATGCAGCAATGATATCTGCCGGATGCCAGTCATTTTCCATTTTTATCCCTCTTCCTTATGTTGTTTGTTCAACTATCTGAATTGTGAATTACACTGACATATAACGATGTCCAGTAACTCTAAACAACAATAATGTTAAGTGATGCTAAACATAACGTCAATACAGTTTCTATGGTTATTGATAATGATCCCACATCGACTGAAATCCGCACGGACAAAAGCCAGACTTACGCAGGAAAAATTGGGTGTTTTAGCCGGAATAGATGAGAGCACTGCGCGTTCGCGGGTGTCGCAATATGAAAACGGCACGTACAGCCCGAACTTCGACACCATGTGTCATTTCGCCCGGGTGCTTAACGTGCCGGAATGCTATTTCTATATTATTGATGACGCGTTTGCCGAAGAGGTTCTGGTGCTTTACGCCGCCTTTAACCCGTCAGAAAAGTAAGACGCAATACGATTAACGACTGACCGACACACTTTTGATCTGCGCATACAACCACTGGCCTGCGCGGATCATCAGTTCGTCCCGCGCCCACGGCGAGATCCGCGCCCAGATGATGTGATCGGCCATCGCCAGTTTGACCTCCACCTGATTCCCCAGATCCAGACATTCGAGCACTTTCGCTGGCAGAATATTGCGGATACTGCTGTTGTTAGCCGTCGGTTGCAACACCAGCGAAACGTCCGTGGAATTCACGCGAATGCGCAACGCCGTGCCGGGCGCCTCTTCGACTTTACTGATCCATAAACGCTGATCGCCAATCGCCAGTGCGGTCATTTCATAGCGCGGATGATGTTCCAGTACGCTGACATTCAGCACGCTGCTTTGCTCTTCTTTCGGCAGCCACGGCCGCATCACATTGCTCGCCCACACGTCTTCCAGCGTGCCCATTGCCAGCACTTTACCGCCGTCGAGCACCAGCACTTTTTCCGCCAGACGTAAAATCTCATCGAGGCTGTGCGTCACATACAAAATCGGAATGCTGACTTCCTGCGCCAGACGCTCCAGGTAAGGCATCAGTTCGCGTTTACGCGGGATATCGAGCGCGGCCAGCGGCTCATCCATCAGTAAAATTTCCGGTGCTGTCAGCAGCGCACGACCAATTGCCACCCGCTGTTTCTCGCCACCTGAAAGCGTGAGCGGGAAGCGGTCCAGCAAGGGGGTGATACCGAGCAACCGCACGATGTTATCGAACTGTCCGCGCATCGACGGCGCCATGCCGTATTGCAGATTGCCTTTCACACGGTAATGCGGGAACAGTCGCGCATCCTGAAAAACATAACCGACGCGGCGTTTTTCTGGCGGCAGGAAAATGTTGTTTTGCTTATCCGATAAGATGCGGCCGTTCAAGGTAATGCGGCCACTATCAGGTTGGGTCAGGCCGCCGATCGCATTAATCAGCGAGGTTTTTCCTGCGCCTGACAAACCAAAAATGGCCGTTATCCCCTGCGCCGGTAAGGTCTGCGACACCTGTAATTCCAGGCTGCCCAGCGTCTGGCTGAAATCGAGTTCAAGCATGTCAGCCTCCCAGCCGGATACGGCTGCGTTTTGCCAGCCAGTCAGAAATCAGCAATGCCGCCAGAGACAGCAGGATTGCCAGCACGCAAAGCCGTGCGGCAGCGCCTTCCGCGCCCGGCGTTTCAATCAGGGTATACATCGCCAGCGGAATGGTGCGGGTCTCACCCGGAATATTCGAGACGAAGGTGATCGTTGCACCAAACTCGCCCAGCGAACGGGCAAATGCCAGCACCACGCCGGCAATGACGCCCGGCACAGAAAGCGGCAGTGTGATGGTGAAAAAGACCCGCCACGGCGAAGCACCGAGCGTGCGGGCGGCGAGTTCAAGTTTGGGGTCAACCGCCTCCAGCGACTGGCGTATCGCCCGCACCATCAGCGGAAATGCCACCACCGCCGAGGCCAGCACTGCACCGTGCCAGCTGAAACTGAAGCTGAAACCAAACCATTCGTACAGACGCTGGCCGATAAAGCCGCGCCGCCCCATCACCACCAGCAGCAAATAGCCAATCACCACCGGCGGTAATACCAGCGGCAAATGAATAATACTGTCGAGCAGGGACTTGCCGGGAAAGCGGCCGCGGGCGAGGACCCACGCCATCAGAATACCAAGCGGCAGACTGCAAACAACGGCCAGGCTCGATACTTTCAGACTAAGAAGTACCGCCTGCCACTCATATTCACTCAACATCATGTCGGTTTCTTAATCCTGAATTTATGTGTCGCAGAGATAAAATATCGGCAAAAATTTCGCAGGCTTTAATTTACGTCAAAGTATAGAGAATCACACACGGGGAAAGAAACCGGGATGGACAGATAAAGCCTCCTGGCGCAGCGCAGGCTTTATCTGTTTTCAGCAACAGCGATGAACTTAGCCGCGAGGCGTGAAACCGTATTTTTTGAAGATTGCAGCCGCTGCCGGGGTTTTCAGATAATCATAAAAACCGCTGACGGTGGCATTTTCGTGCCCTTTCACCATCGCCATCGGATACTCAACCGGCTTATGGCTGGAGGCAGGGAAAATACCGATCACTTTCACTTTTTTACTGGCGACGGCGTCAGAACCATAAACTATGCCCACTGGCGCTTCTTCGCGTTCAACCAGCGCCATGGCCGCACGGACGTCGCTGGCGCGCGCCAGTTTAGGTTCCAGCGTGGTCCAGGCCCCCAGTTTTTGCAGCGCTTCTTTGGCATAAATCCCGGCCGGGACATGATCAGGGTCACCCACCGCCAGGCGGCTGTCGCCCGTCAGTTTGGTCCATTCGGTTTTCTCAGAGATGTCGACTTTGTTGATTTTGCTGTTAGCCGCAGAAATCAGCACCAGTTCGTTGCCCAGCAACGTGTAACGGGTGTTATCGACCATCTGCTGCTTGCTGATGGCATAATCCATCCATTGCTGATCGGCAGAAATAAACAAATCTGCCGGCGCGCCCTGTTCAATCTGGCGGGCCAGTGTCGAAGATGAGGCGAAGGATGAGACCACCTGCACGCCTTTTTCTTTCTGGTATTGGGTGGCGATATCCTGCAAAGCATTGGTGAGTGATGCAGCGGCAAACACCGTGATTTTCTCTGCTGCCTGCGCCTGAACGCCAAGCCCTGCGACCAGAATGGTTGCGGTGAATACTTTACCCCATTGATATGTCATCGTTTTCCTTCGCCTTTATGAAGAGATATTTCGCTATGTAATCTTTAATATAGCGCGACGAAAAACGATGTCATTCATTTTTATGAATCAGGGGGAGATAACCTATGTTTTTTTGATCTGAACTATAAAAAGAAAACCCGGAAAAAAGAAAACCCGGCGCAAGGGCCGGGTTCCGGAAACAAACAGTCTCATTAATCAGTAATGAGGTTTCTCACGGGATTCTTTAGAGTGGCCCACGTGTGAAATGATGTTGAATACTTCGCCCAGTCCCCAGATCAAGCCCAGGATCACAGCGATGAAGACCGGCACCATGATGGCAGCGAAAATCAAACTTTCTAATAGTTCTAACATGATAGCCTCACTTAACTGGCTGAATCGCCCTGAGGCGATGTTGGACTTCGTACATGAAGTCAAAAACGAAAAATCAAACTGTTGCGGATAATAACAGCACGGGACGGTAATTACTTTAGCATTTAGCCAACTTGCCTGCCTGCAGGTTTAGCGGCGACAATAAGCCATGATTCTAACAAGGAAGCTGCGATGCAAGCCGAAATTCTCTTAACCCTTAAACTTCAGCAACGTTTGTTTGCCGATCCGCGCCGTATTGAATTACTGCGGCAGGTGCGCCACACCGGTTCAATCAGTCAGGGGGCTAAGCTCGCGAACATCAGTTACAAAAGCGCCTGGGATGCCATCAATGAAATGAATCAGCTTGCCGATCAGACGCTGGTCGATCGCAGCACCGGCGGGAAAGGCGGTGGCGGCGCAGTGCTGACACCTTACGGCGAGCGCCTGATCCAGCTTTATGAATTACTGGCGCAAATCCAGCAAAAAGCCTTCGACGTGCTAAAAGAGGATTCGCTCCCTCTCGACAGTTTGCTGGCGGCCATTTCACGCTTCTCCCTGCAAACCAGCGCGCGCAACCAGTTCTTCGGCAACGTGATTGAACGCGATAACAGCACCGTTCAGCAGCATATTGATGTCCTGCTGGCTGACGGCAAAACAAAAATCCGCGCCGCGATCACTGAACAAAGCGCAGACCGTCTGGCGTTAACGCCCGGCAAGGAAGTGCTGGTGCTGATCAAAGCGCCCTGGATCACCCTTGGCTTCACCGCAGAAAATCCGCATAACGCCTTGCAGGGCAGTGTCACCCACATCCAGCGCGGTGAAAACAACAGCGAAGTGCTGATGAAACTGCAAAGCAGTGAAATTCTGTGTGCGACGGTACCGAATGCCGAAGCCGATAAACTGGCTCTGAAAAACGGTCAGAGCGTTTACGCGCAGTTTGATGACGACAAAGTGATCCTGGCCACCCTGTGCTAAAAGCAGAATTTAATCAGTATCTTGCAAAATCAGCGTTTTCATTTTGCAGATTTGTCAATTGACTTGCGAAGGTGCAGCGCTTATCCCTTGTTTTATAATCATTTGAAAATGAGAGATTAAGATGTCGTCGTTACATATCTCGCAAGGCGTTTTCCGTCTCAGTGATACCCGAACCCTCACACTTTCTGATCTGAATATCCAGCAGGCCGACAGCTGGGCGTTTGTCGGCTCAAATGGCAGTGGAAAATCCGCACTGGCACGAGCGCTGGCAGGCGATTTAACCCTGCTGAAAGGTACCCGGGAAAACAATTTTCCGCATATTGTGCGTCTCTCATTCGAACAGTTGCAGAAGCTGGTGGCCGATGAATGGCAGCGTAACAACACCGACTTACTGAGCGAAGGTGAAGACGATACCGGCCGCACCACCGCTGAAATTATTCAGGATGAAGTGCGCGACCCCGCCCGCTGTGCTGCCCTTGCCGCACAGTTTGGTATTGAGAAATTGCTCGACCGCCGTTTCAAATATTTATCGACCGGCGAAACGCGCAAGACACTGCTGTGCCAGGTGCTGATGCAAAAACCCGATTTGCTGGTGCTTGATGAGCCGTTCGATGGCCTCGACGTCAACGCCCGGGCGCAACTGGCACAGTTGCTGGAAACCTTGTCCGGCGAAGGTCAGACGATGGTGCTGGTGCTTAACCGCTTTGACGACATTCCTGCATTTGTGAAAAATGTCGGCGTTCTGGCTGACTGCACGCTGGCCTCGGTGGGTGCGCGCGAACAGGTGATGGCTGATGCGCTGGTCGCGCAACTGGCACACAGCGAAAGCCTGAACGGCATGGCTGTGCCGGAAGCAGAAGATCCGACAGCCCGCGTCAGTCCGCCTGCCGACAGCCCTTTGATCGTACTGCGTGACGGCGTGGTGCAGTACAACGACAAGCCGATCCTGCACAATCTGAGCTGGCAGGTCGATCACGGTCAGCACTGGCAGATCACCGGCCAGAACGGTGCCGGGAAATCCACCTTACTGAGCCTTATCACCGGCGATCACGCACAGGGCTACAGCAATGATCTGACGCTGTTCGGTCGCCGGCGTGGCAGCGGTGAAACCATCTGGGACATCAAACGCCATATCGGCTACGTCAGCAGCAGTCTGCATCTGGATTATCGCGTCAGCACCAGCGTGCGCAATGTCATTACTTCCGGCTTCTTCGATTCGATCGGCATTTATCAGGCGGTATCTGACCGGCAGAGATTGCTCACCTCGCAATGGCTGACACTGCTCGGACTGGACGGCGATGCCAGTGATAGCCCGTTCCACAGTTTATCCTGGGGACAACAGCGGCTGGCGCTCATCGCCCGCGCGCTGGTCAAGCATCCGGCGCTGTTAATTCTGGATGAACCTTTGCAGGGTCTGGATCCGATCAACCGCCAGCTGGTGCGCCGTTTTGTCGATATTCTGATCGGCGAAGGCGAAACCCAGTTGCTGTTTGTTTCGCATCATGCGGAAGATGCGCCGGAATGTATTACTCACCGGCTGAGCTTTATTCCTGATGGCGAAATCTACCGTTATCAGATTGACGCGCTGTAACGTTATTTTGCTTCGCCTTTGCGGGAACCATCAGCGCGGTCACGACACCAGCCAGCGCCAGTGCCGCCAGCAATGCAAATCCGTTTTCAATCCCCTGCTGGCCGGGGTTATTTCTCAGTAGCAGAATGAGCAGTGCCAGTATCACTATGGTACTGCTCACCCGAACCCAACCTCCCAGCAGGATTGCATAATGGTATTCGTCCCCGGTGAGCAGATCCCTTTCTGCCGCGGCGGCCTGGCGAACCATACCCGCCCCGAATCCGGTCAGTAACAATCCCGGCAGCAGCACCGGCCAGAACGAGGGTGTCATCGCCATCCCCTCCAGTCCGCCCGCCACAATCATAAAACCCCACAGCAAGGTGCGGGCAGATGTCATTCTCCGCCCGAGCTTTTCGCTGAGCGCTTTGCCCGGCAGCATTATCAGCAATAAGGCAACAAAGCTGAGAATAATGCCCGGTACGCCCAATCCGTAAAGCTGATACATCGCCACCGCCAGCATGAACCACGTGGCATAAGTGACCGCTGTGACGAAAATACGCGTCCAGAGACTTATCTGTAACAGCAACGACGACCGCAGATGACGTGGCAGTAGCGGTTCGGGGTGATAACGTTCGCTGATGATAAACAGTACAAAAAAGAGTGCGGCAGCCCCCGCCAGCGAGTGGGACAGCGGTGTGTCCAGACCGTAAAAGGCGACGCTCAGCAGTGTCAGCGCCAGGTTCAGCACAAACAGCGTGCCCAGCGCAGAAGCCAGCAACGGCATGGGTAATTTTTTGGCGTTCATAGCAAGTTCCTTTATCAACATTCATCGGCTCAGCAGATGAATATGCTTCATCTTCATCGTGTTGATAAAAGAGCTTACACCGCCTATTTTAGCTAACTCAAAGTCATAGATTTCAGCAATGGATGAAAATAACTCATCATGAAGAAGATCCGTTTACCGCCGCTGGGTTCGCTCAAAGCGTTTGATGTCGTGGCGCAGCAAAGGAGTTTCAAACGCGCGGCAGAAGATATCGGCGTGACGGCCACCGCCATCAGCCATCAGATCCGTGTGCTTGAAGACGCACTGGGCACGGCGGTGTTTGAGCGCAGCGCCCGTGAGGTCAGGCTAACCGCTGCGGGGAAAATTCTGCGCCACGCCACCCGGCAGGCATTTGCCGGATTACAGGCAGCCGTCGAAGAAATCCATCACGCCGGGTTGCCTGCGGCACTGACACTGACCACCACGTCCAATTTCCTGACGCACTGGCTGGTGCCGCGGCTGGCGGACTTAAAAGCCGCAGCGCCCGAAATGGATTTACGCCTGCACACCGGCATCGAACTGGTGGATTTAACCCGTAATACCGTGGATGTGGCGATCCGTTACAGTGAATCCGCCAATGAAAGCCTCGATTCAACGTTGCTTTATCACGACACTTTTGTGCTGGTTGCCAGTCCTGCACTGGCGCTGAAAACGATGGAAGATCTGAAAGAGGTGACGTTGTTTCATGTGGAAAACCGTCATATTCCCCATCCTTCTCCCGACTGGGAAAACTGGAAAAAACACGTCGGTCCCGCGCAATTAAATACCGACAGCGGCCTGCGCTTTACAGATGAAACCCATGCCATTCAGGCGGCAATTGCCGGTCAGGGCGTGGCGATTGTCAGCAGTTTGCTGGCACATGACTTCATTGAAAAAGGCATTCTGACCACGCCATTCCCTCAATATCTTCCCGGCGCAAACTATTATCTGGTGACCGCAAAAGAGAAAGCACTGCGCGAGGACATCGTGACGCTCCGCCGCTGGTTACTGGACAAAATGTCGGCATTTCCCCGGCTGGAGTCTGAAAATGAGCACGGAAAACTGATTCAGACAAAGCATAAATGTTAGTGTAAGCGATTACACAACCCATCCTTTCTGGATTACTGCCGGCTGCAGAAGGCTTTCTGCATGGCACGCAGCACCTGTTGAGTCATGTTGAAAGGTGGTAAACTGTTTGTGTAAGCGATTCCATTTTATTGGGGATGGATCACCTTTTTCAGCCTTGCAGCGTGATATCGTTGCATCAAGATAATCATCGGGGAGCTCTTATGTACGTCTTAGTCACAGGTGGTAGCGGTTACATCGGTAGTCATACTTGCGTGCAACTGATTGATGCAGGCTTTACGCCAATCATTCTTGATAACCTTCATAACAGCAAAGTCAGCGTACTGGAACGCATCCACAGCCTGACCGGCAAAACGCCGCTGTTCTACGAAGGTGATATTCGCGACCGCGCGCTTCTCGATAAAATTTTCAGTGAGCACCCTGTTCATTCCGTCATTCATTTCGCTGGCTGGAAAGCCGTGGGTGAATCGGTGGCAAAACCGCTGGCTTATTATGACAACAACGTCACCGGCACGCTGGTGCTGGTTGAAGCCATGCGTGAAGCTGGCGTTAAAAACCTGATTTTCAGCTCTTCGGCGACCGTGTATGGCGATCAGCCAAAAACGCCTTACGTCGAAGATTTCCCGACCGGCAATCCGTCCAGCCCGTATGGCCGCAGCAAACTGATGGTCGAGCAAATTCTGCAGGATGTGCAGCGTGCAGAACCTGAATGGAGCATTACGCTGCTGCGTTACTTCAACCCGGTCGGCGCACATCCGTCT
Source organism: Rahnella sp. P4_A8 (assembly GCF_056402435.1). Taxonomy (NCBI): domain Bacteria; kingdom Pseudomonadati; phylum Pseudomonadota; class Gammaproteobacteria; order Enterobacterales; family Yersiniaceae; genus Rahnella; species Rahnella sp. P4_A8. The sequence goes on from NZ_JBFUHK010000009.1 coordinate 135,888, forward strand.
GGCCTGATGGGTGAAGATCCCCAGGGCGTGCCAAATAACCTGATGCCATTTATCGCGCAGGTAGCGGTAGGCCGTCGTGAGTCCGTGGCGATTTTCGGCAACGATTATCCGACCCCGGACGGCACCGGCGTGCGTGATTATATCCATGTGGTGGATCTTGCCGACGGCCATCTGGCGGCAATGAAAACCCTGCACAACAAAGCGGGCGTACATATTTATAACCTGGGCGCGGGCTTCGGCCACAGCGTGCTGGATGTGGTAAATGCCTTCAGCAAAGCCTGCGGCAAGCCCGTGAATTACAAGTTTGCACCGCGCCGTGAGGGCGACTTACCGGCTTACTGGGCGGATCCGACCAAAGCGGCGAAAGAGCTGAACTGGAAAGTCACCCGAACGCTTGAAGACATGGCCAACGATACCTGGCTATGGCAGTCGAAAAACCCGCAAGGCTACCCGGACTAAGGTGCACTAAGGAAAGTTTATGACCACGTTTAACCCGATTGATCACCCGCATCGCCGCTACAACCCGCTGACCGATCAGTGGGTGTTAGTCAGCCCGCACCGCGCAAAACGTCCGTGGCAAGGCCAGCAGGAAGCCGTTTCGCAGGAAACGCTGCCTGCGCATGACCCGGACTGTTTCCTGTGTCCGGGCAACACCCGTGTGACTGGCGATGTGAATCCGAAATACACCGGCACGTTTGTGTTTACCAATGATTATGCCGCGCTGATGCCGGATACCCCTTTTGCGCCGGAAAGCGACGATCCACTGATGCGCGTTCAGAGCGCACGCGGCACCAGCCGGGTGATCTGTTTCTCGCCGGATCACAGCAAAACGCTGCCACAACTGTCGGTTGAAGCCCTGACGGAGATCGTCAGAACCTGGCAGGAGCAAAGCGCGGATCTGGCAAAAACCTATCCATGGGTGCAGGTTTTTGAGAACAAAGGCGCGGCGATGGGATGCTCCAACCCGCATCCGCATGGTCAGATCTGGGCCAACAGCTTCCTGCCTAACGAAGCCGAACGCGAAGATCGCCTGCAACGCACCTATCTTGAACAGCAAGGTTCGCCGATGCTGCTGGATTACGTGCAGCGCGAACTGGCCGATGGCAGCCGTACGGTGGTCGAAACCGAACACTGGCTGGCGGTGGTGCCTTACTGGGCAGCGTGGCCGTTCGAAACCTTGCTGTTGCCGAAAGTTCACGTCAAACGCATTACCGAACTGAGCGATGCACAACGCGGTGATCTGGCGCTGGCGCTGAAAAAGCTGACCAGCCGTTATGACAACCTGTTCCAGTGCTCTTTCCCGTATTCGATGGGCTGGCATGGCGCGCCATTTACCGAAGACGACAACGAACACTGGCAGTTGCACGCACATTTCTATCCGCCGTTGCTGCGTTCAGCCACGGTGCGCAAATTTATGGTCGGCTACGAAATGCTGGCTGAGACCCAACGCGACCTGACAGCGGAACAAGCCGCCGAGCGTCTGCGGGCGGTGAGTGATGTCCATTATCGTGAGGCCGGAGAAAAATAATGAAACTGAAGACCAAAACCCTGGAAATCTTTGCCGATAAATTCGGCTACCCTGCCACCATTACCATCAAAGCACCGGGCCGTGTAAATCTGATCGGCGAACATACCGATTACAACGACGGTTTCGTGCTGCCATGCGCCATCGATTATGAAACAGTGATTGCCTGTGCACAGCGTAATGACCGCACCATCCGCGTGATCGCCGCCGATTTCGATAACGACGAAGACAGCTTCTCGCTCGACGAGCCTATTTTGCACAGCGATGCGCACCCGTGGGCCAACTACGTGCGTGGCGTGGTGAAGCATCTGATGCTGCGTAACAAAGATTTCTCCGGCGCGGACATGGTGATCAGCGGCAATGTGCCACAGGGTGCAGGCCTGAGTTCATCCGCATCGCTGGAAGTGGCGGTCGGTCAGGCGCTGAAATCATTGTACGATCTGCCGCTGGACGGCGTTGCGCTGGCACTGAACGGTCAGGAAGCGGAGAACCAGTTTGTCGGCTGTAACTGCGGCATTATGGATCAGCTTATTTCTGCGCTGGGCAAAGAAAATCATTCACTGCTGATCGACTGTCGCTCGCTGGAAACCCGTGCAGTGTCCATGCCGAAAAACGCCGCGGTGGTCATTATCAACTCCAACGTGAAACGCGGTCTGGTGGACAGCGAATACAATGCCCGTCGCGAACAGTGCGAAGTGGCGGCACGCTTCTTTGGCGTAAAAGCGCTGCGTGACGTTGACCCTGCCCTGTTCTTCTCCATTCAGGATGAGCTGGATCCGGTCGTTGCCCGCCGTGCACGTCACGTCATCACAGAAAATGACCGTACGCTGGCAGCAGCTGATGCGCTGGCCAGTGGCGACCTGAAACGTATGGGCGAGCTGATGGCAGAATCTCACGCCTCAATGCGTGATGATTTTGAAATCACCGTGCCGCAAATCGATAAGCTGGTGGAAATCGTTAAAGAAGTGATTGGCGATAAAGGCGGCGTGCGCATGACCGGCGGCGGCTTTGGCGGTTGCATCGTGGCGCTGGTGCCGGAAGACATGGTGGAGAAAGTCCGTCATGCCGTTGAACAGCAATATCACGCGCACAGCGGTCTGAAAGAAACCTTCTACGTTTGCACAGCTTCCCAAGGAGCAGGCATATGTTAAAACCTGAAAACACGCAACTGGCGCCCGATGGCCAGCCGTTTGAACAGGTTACGCTACAGAATGCGGCAGGTGCCACCGCCACATTCATGGACTGGGGCGCGACCTGGTTGTCCTTTACCCTGCCGCTGACGGATGGCTCCACGCGTGAACTGCTGCTGGGCTGCCAGTCACTGCAGGAATACATGAACCAGAGCGCGTATCTGGGCGCGACCGTCGGACGTTATGCCAACCGTATCGCCCGCTCGCAGTTTGATATTGACGGCAAACCGCATCTGGTGGTCGCCAATCAGGGCGTGCATCAGCTTCACGGCGGGCCGGAAGGTTTCCATGCGCGTCGCTGGACTATTCTCGAACAGACCGCGCAGAAGCTGACGTTCCAGCTATTTTCGGCCGACGGCGATCAGGGTTATCCGGGCAACATGACGGCGAAAGTGCATTACCAGCTGACTGACGATAACCGTCTGGAAATCCGTTACGAAGCGACGGTTGATAAGCTATGCCCGGTCAATCTGACCAATCATGCCTATTTCAATCTCGACGGCGAAGGCACCGATGCGCGCCAGCACAAGCTGCAACTGTTTGCGGACCGTTTCCTGCCGGTCGACAGCGATGGCATTCCTTGTGCGGATCCGACCCCGGTTGAAAACACCGGCATGAATTTCAACGCAGCCAAAACGCTGGCGAAAGATTTCCTCACCGACCGCGACCAGCAACGCGTGAAAGGCTATGACCACGCCTATCTGCTCAACCGCACCTGCAACAGCGGCAGCAATCCGGCAGCGCATTTGTGGTCTGCCGACGGCAAAGTCAAAATGACAATGTTTACGTCTGCGCCCGCCGTGCAACTCTACAGCGGTAATTTCCTGGGCGGAACACCGAACCGCAGCGGCGGTGAATACGCCAGTTACAGCGGTGTCGCGCTGGAAAGCGAATTTCTGCCGGACAGCCCGAATCACGCCACCTGGCCGCAACCGAGCTGCTGGGTCAAACCGGGTCAGACGTATAAATCCTCGACGACGTATCAGTTCTTCGCGTTGTAATTCGTTCAGGACAGGGCTTCCAGGCTCTGTCCTTTTCCCAAACTTCTTCGAATTTGTGACTGACTGCGCATCTGCTTCCGCACTTTCTCAGCTAAACATCTAAACTCAGAGGGTGTCCTGCATAAAAGGACGTTTATTAAGGAGTTTTGATATGCGTTTACCTGTTGTGCTATCCCTGCTGGCAACGCTGTGCGCGGCGGGTTCCGCTCTGGCGGCGGACCCGGTGAAAGTCCCTTCTCCTGCTCAGACTGAGCAACGCCAAAAAATGACCGATTGTAATCAGCAGGCCACTACGCAGTCCCTGAAAGGGGATGAACGTAAAAAATTCATGAGCAATTGTCTGAAAGCAGAGGCTAAAACTGACGATAAAATGAATCCTCAGCAGATGAAAATGAAAACCTGTAATGCCGATGCCGCGAAGCAAAATCTGAAAGGTGATGCGCGTAAATCCTTCATGAGTACCTGCCTGAAAAAAGCCAGCTGATCACGCTGACCTGCTTGTACAAAACGCGCTGTCAGGGTGACCTTCTGCGCGTTTTGTTTTACATCGTCGCAGCAAATTCGTTATGTTTAATACAAACAGCGTCCCGCAAAGATTTCCTGAGGAAGTTTCAGATTGCTGAGTGGGATGCCCAGACCCTATAATGATAACTGTTATCATTGAAAATTGAGTTAACTGAGGAGTTTAGCTATGGCTGTAACCAAGCTGGTGCTGGTAAGACACGGTGAGAGTGAGTGGAATAAAGAAAACCGCTTTACCGGTTGGCATGATGTTGAACTGTCCGATAAGGGCCGCACCGAAGCAAAAGCTGCTGGTCAGCTGCTGAAAGACGAAGGCTTCCAATTCGATTTTGCATACACCTCTGTGCTGAAACGTGCCATCCACACACTGTGGAGCGTTTTGGACGAACTGAACCAGCCATGGCTGCCAGTTGAGAAATCCTGGAAACTGAACGAACGTCATTACGGTGCGTTGCAGGGTCTGGATAAAGCAGAAACTGCACAGAAATACGGTGACGAGCAAGTTAAACAATGGCGTCGTGGTTTTGCTGTGACGCCACCAGAACTGGATCGCGCTGACGAACGTTTCCCTGGCCACGACCCACGTTACGCTAAACTGACTGCGGCAGAACTGCCAACGACAGAAAGCCTGGCGCTGACCATCGAACGCGTCATCCCTTACTGGACTGAAGTGATCAAACCACGCATCGCCAGCGGCGAGCGCGTCATCATCGCGGCACACGGTAATTCCCTGCGCGCACTGGTTAAATATCTCGACGACCTGAGCGAAGAAGAAATTCTGGAACTGAACATCCCTACCGGTGTTCCACTGGTTTACGAGTTTGACGAAAACTACAAACCAATCAAACGTTACTATCTGGGTAATGCCGACGAAATCGCAGCGAAAGCAGCGGCCGTGGCAAACCAGGGTAAAGCGAAGTAATTTCACGTTTTCTTCTGCGTTAAGCAGGAAGATTGGCAAGGCACGCACACGCGTGCCTTTTTTGTTTTCTGAATCCGACACTCCCCCGCCCTTATCCGGATTTCCGGTAAATCCTCCCTGTTGTGAAAATCGTGATCCAACGCCGGCTTTTCAGATAACAGTTTTGCTACATTCATTTAAACTTTCGAATGAAAGTAATTTAATATTCGTACGAAATAATCATTTCAGCAACCTGCCGGAGGTTTTATGGATAACAGATTTACGTCAACGACATTACCTGTTGATTATAAAAAGAATATTATCGAGATGAAAAAACAACTCCGCGCACAGATTAGCGATGTTGAAGGACTCTTCCGTCAGGTATGCGAAAAAATTGAAACGGAGATCGCCGCAGCACGGGCGGAGGAGGCAGCGAACGGGACTGCATGGCCACAAATCAGCTGGGCAGCGCTGGCGGAAGGCCGGGTTTCTGATGCGCAAATTGCTCAGGTGAAACGCCGCGGCTGTCTGGTGGTCCGTCAGACATTTGACCGCGATGACGCGCTGGCGATGGATAAATCCATGCTGCATTACCTCGATGCCAACCATTTCGATGAGGTCTACCGCGGGCCGGGTGATAACTTCTTCGGATCGCTGGAAGCTTCCCGGCCTGAAATTTATCCGATCTACTGGTCTCACGCGCAAATGGAAGCCAGACAGAGCCAGGAAATCGGCACGGTTCAGTCATTTTTAAACCGTCTCTGGAAGTTCGGGGACCATCAGGGCGCATGGTTTAATCCTGACGTAAATATTATCTATCCGGACAGGATCCGCAGGCGTCTTCCGGGCACCACTTCTAAGGGGCTGGGCGCGCATACCGATTCCGGCGCGTTAGAACGCTGGCTGTTACCGGCGTATCAGAAAGTCTTCCGCAAGATTTTCACCAACCGTTTTGAGGAATACGATCCATGGGATGCGGCTTTCAGACCCGACGTCAATGAATACGATGTGGAAAACACGACGAAATGCTCAGCGTTCCGGACATTCCAGGGCTGGACTGCGCTATCTGATATGCAAACCGGACAGGGCTTGCTGCACGTCGTTCCGGTGCCTGAGGCGATGGCGTATGTGCTGCTGCGTCCGCTGCTTGATGATGTGCCGGAAGATGAACTCTGTGGCGTTGCGCCTGGCCGCGTTTTACCTGTTTCAGAAAAATGGCATCCGCATCTGATTAAAGGCCTGTGCAGTATTCCGGAACTTCAGGCGGGCGACTCGGTATGGTGGCATTGTGACGTCATTCATTCCGTCGCGGCGGTTGAAGATCAGCAAGGATGGGGAAATGTGATGTACATTCCAGCCGCGCCGCTGTGCGAAAAGAATGTCGCTTATGCCCGTAAGGTACACGAAGCGCTGAAGACAGGCGCTTCACCAGCGGATTTCCCCCGCGAAAACTATGAAGCAAACTGGACAGGCCGATTCCTTGAACGAGATCTCAACGCTAACGGACGGCTGGGCGTAGGGCTGAAGAAGTAACTCCGCGGCTACGTTTTCAGTAATGCATAAAACAATAAGCCCCGATAATTAACCGGGGCTTTGACTTTCTCATCAGGCAAAATCAGAAACACGTTAGCACTGAAAATAACGTTGTATTAATTGCGCAAGGAAAGCCATAAACAAGCCAAACCACAAGATTTTGATAAACCAGCGAGCGTACCGCCAGAGATAACGTTCCCTTTCATTAGCTTTGTGAATGGCTTTATCCAGTTCGTCTTCTGTCATCATCCTGCTCTTGCTTTATCAGGTATTTGAATCTTCTACTATCCTGATATTCATCCGTTTAATACGTGAGTAAATCCACAATCCCAGGCAAATAAATGTTCCAAAGAATAGCGTGAACACTTGTGACATTAAGCAGGCAAGGACCGGCGCGGTGATAAACGCTGTAATGCCATAGACGTATTCGCCATTCAGTAAAATCACGTCATACCCAAAAGCCCCCATAATTCCCATCAGCAAACCCACAGGTAAGGCTGCAAACAGCATGCCGACAGACACCAATTTATAGACAGTCCCGGCGGTTAATGCCGATCGTTTAAGGATCAGTTGACCGATCCGGTGGCTCGTGTAAAAAGGGTTCATGCTCATCATGGACCCTTTTTAAATGGAACTTTCACAAGCTCTCGGTATTATCAATCTTACTGCCCCCGATGAAGTTCAAAGCCTCGCTGACCTCCTGTCTCCTGACCTCATTCAGCAAGCTTTTTCTCTCACTGACACCGTCACCCTACGCA